>NZ_DKHR01000009.1:14346-78602 GCF_002453835.1 Psychrobacter sp. UBA6739 | reverse complement strand
CAAGGCTTACAGCAGTCAACGCTACAAATAGGCGTTGATGAAGCAGGACGTGGGCCGTTGCTCGGTAGCGTCAATGTGGCTGCTGCGATATTGCCTAAAACTTGGTCAGGATTGATTGAGATGCAGCCATTAAAGGACACGCCATTATCTATCTTGACCGACTCCAAGCAGCTGAGTGAAAAGAAGCGTGACCGACTTTATCCATTGGTTCAGCAGCATGCTATTGGTTATGTTGTCGCCGAGATCCCAGCAGCGGTCATCGATCAAGTCAATATCTTGCAAGCGACGATGCTCGGTATGCGCTTATGTACCGAAGTGTTGTTAAAAGCCATTGCTCATCCTCTTGTCAACTCTATGAGGCAGGTCGAAGTTTTATTCGATGGTAATCGCTGCCCTGAATTAAATGAGTCAATGCTCGCTGAACTGGGTATAGAAAAATCGACTATCGATTGCCAAGCATGGGTAAAGGGCGATGCGCGTCATACCAGCATTGCAGCGGCAAGTATATTGGCTAAAGTCAGCCGTGACAAAGCCATGTATGCGCTTGATGCTGAGCATCCAGAATATGGTATCGCCAAACATAAAGGCTATCCAACACGCGCACACATGGAGGCAATCGAAAAATACGGCGTATTATCTGCGCATAGACGTAGTTTTGCACCAGTGAGAAAGTCATTAGAGAAAGCCACTTAACAATACACGTTAAGCTGAGCATGCTTCTTTAAAATAGCCTAAGCGGACATAGTCATGACTAAAAATAAGACAGTCTATAATGAACGTATCAGTCTTCAACAAACACCAAGTAAAAATTTTTGGACTGTATTACAATGCAATTACAAGTAAATTCAATACTGTAATATTAGCAGCTTGTGTCCGCATACTTAACGCTGGCTTTTATTGACTTATATACGCGCTACTATTCTATAGGATAAAAAATGACGCTCAGTACGCTATTAATCAGTACGCCACAGAAAAATCTTGCTGCAGTGCTTTTTTTGACAGTATTCATAACGGCTTGTGGTGGGGGCGGTGGCTCTGATAGCAGCTCTAATACCAATGCGCCAAGTCCGAACCCACCTGCTATCGAGCCAAACGATCAGCCCAATGATAATACAAGTGACAATTCAAGCGATAATGTTGGCGACCAACCTGATAGCACTACTGCTACTAATGAGGTAAAGGCTGCATTAATTGCCAACAATAAGTTCAGTTTGGCACGTACCAGCTGTGGTCTGAGCGGTTTATCTGTAGATACCGCGCTTGATGATGTTGCCATTAAACATGCAAATTATATTAAATATGTCTTTGCCAATAGCTCACCGACCGCATTCAGCGCGCATTATGAAAATAAGATTGCAGATATTTCGGGTGTTACCAGTAGCAATAATCCATTTTTTGGTGGGTTAAGTTTTACCGATCGCTTATCAAACGCAAATTATCCAAATGTACGATATGGTGTGACTGAGAATATCGCCCAATCTATCTACTATAGTTCAGCAGGCAATCTTATTCGCTCGGATGTTGTGGCAGGCTCGATGGCAAAGTCCCTGCTGGCAGCACCTTACCATTTGCGTTCATTAATGATGCCTAGTGCAAGCGTCACGGGTACTGGCGTGGTTATCTATAAGCCATACAATAAAGAGGCGGCGAATAACCAAGGTTATGTCTTGGTCAACCATGCAGCAGCGACCCAAGCAACTAAAGATAATACGGTTAAAGGCGTATTTACTTATCCATGTGAAGGCGTGACGGATACAGTAACCGCGCTATACAATGAGACGCCAGATCCTGTCAAGCATACAGGGCGTGACTTGCGAGTGGATCCTATCGGACAACCTATTTATATCAATATGCCATCCGCTCAAACGATTGATATCAGCAATGTAACATTCCATGATATCCAGCGAAATATCAATGTACCGATTGAGCTGCTAGACTATCGCCAAGATCCCTATAAAAATACGGCAAATGCACTACCAGCAAACGAGGCTTTTATATTACCAATCACTGATAATTTAAGAAGCTGCCAGATTGGCAGTAAAAAAGACAAAAACTGTGGTTTACATGGCAACAGTGACTACCGTGTCAGCTTTGATATTTTAGTGGATAATAAAACTATCGAGCGTGAGAGCTTTACCTTTACGACAGGGATAGTGAATTAATAATTAGGTGAACTAAGACGTGCTCTTAATCTGAATAAAAGCACCAATCTGAACGAAAGTACATAAAGAGTAAGTATAATAAAGCAAGGGCTGAACCAGTTATCTGATTCAGCCCTTGCTTTATTATAATAGTCAATCCCTTGCACTATAAAAATTTCGGCGTTCATCTCGCTTGAAACATTATATATGCCTATAATTAGTTGCCTTGTACTTCACCCTTATTTTGAGTTGAAGTAACTATATTACAATAAATCATATTACAATCAATCATATACATATATAAGCGCTAAAACGACGAGTTCGGTTGTTGCAAGAAGGCTTCTTCTTCATCCGTTGACTCGCGATCTAAAATGTCATTGCGATGCGGATAGCGACCGAATTGCTCAATGATATCTTTATGACGATTTTCGAAATCCAGCGTATTGTCATCATGTAATTTTTCAAACAATGGTAAGTAGCGTTTATGGATCACCAATGATTCAGAGTGCATAAATGGCATGATGATAAATTTGCGCCATTCAGTCGGTAATGTATCAAAGTATGGTTGTCCAATAGCCTCTTGTGCCAATGCGATAGCCATACTATCTTGCGCAAAAGCGCCTGCTTGCCCGCGACATAAATTACGCGAAAACTGATCTAAGACAATAATTTCTGCCAGTCTGCCTGCCAACGCCGTGATGGAGCTATTGCTATCCGTCGGCGCTTCTGCGATACGCCATGTCACGCATTCACCTTGCTTGGCAGCGTGCCAGATGTCACCGAATTTATCTTTTATCTGCGTATCAAAGTCATCATTTTGCGCAAACCAATATTGCTCATTGTCTTTGTCGAACCAAAACTCCAGTACTGCACGCGCATTAGCATCAAGATGCTCTAAATGAATATTTTTTGGGTCGAGCTGCGATGAATAAGCTTGGCTAGTAGCAGTGGAATAATCGGTTGATAGTGACATAAGATATTCTAATTATGATGAATTTAGTCTACTATAGCGCAAATATTTATGTCTGTCATGATGCCAACAGCAGCTATTAGGTAACCTCTTATGAATGCAAAAACTTCGCTAAACACTACCCAATCATCTCTACCGCCCACGCCTTATTATTTGCTCGATGAAGCGGCAATCGTTGCCAATATGCAGATTACCTCGCGGTTGTGTGAGCTATCAGGCGCTAAAGCATTATTGGCGCTCAAATGCTTTGCCACTTGGGGCGTGTTTGATGTGATGCAGCCTTATTTGCACGGCACAACGTCATCGTCACTCAATGAAGTGCGTTTGGGCTACGAGACTTTTGGTAAAGGTAGAGACAGTGATAATAAAAAAGAAACTCATGCTTACAGCGTTGCCTATAGTGCAGATGAGATTCCTGAAGTACTAAAATACGCTGACAAGATTATCTTTAACTCTATCTCGCAACTCAATGCATTTGGGTCACAAGCGCGTTCGAAAAACATCCCTGTTGGTCTACGATTGAACCCTAAGACCAGTAATTCATCGTTTATCATCGCTGATCCTGCGCGTCCTTTTAGTCGTTTGGGTGAACATGATAAAAACAAGATTACAGCGGTACTTGATGACATTACTGGGGTAATGATTCATAACAACTGTGAAAATGACAGCTTTGAAACCTTTAGTGCCAGCTTGGCAGATATCGAAGACAGATTTGGTGATGTTTTAGCGCAGCTTGAGTGGGTGAGTTTGGGCGGTGGCATTCATTTTATCGCGCCTGATTATCCACTAGAAAAACTGGCAGACAGGTTAAAAGGCTTTAGTGAAAAATATGATATACAAGTTTATTTGGAGCCGGGTGAGGCCAGTATTCATGGTGCTGGGTCATTGGTCACTACCGTCTTAGATACTATGCACAATGAAAAAAATCTCGCTGTAGTAGATTCATCCATTGAAGCGCACATGCTTGATTTGTTAATTTACCGTGAGTCAGCGCCGATAGCGGCTGTTAATAGTGATTTAATGAATATTGCCTCTCTTGATATCGACCCGACCAATATCGTACCCATCAGCGAGAACGCTAAGTCAGCTGATAATACGATTGTTTATGGTCGTTCTTGTTTGGCGGGCGATATCTTTGGTGAGTATGCCTTGCCAAATAACCTAACAATAGGTGATACCCTAACCTTTGGTAATGCCGCAGGTTATACCATGGTGAAAAAGAACTGGTTCAATGGTGTTAATATGCCCGCGATTGTGATTCGTCGTCTAGATGGCAGTATAGATGTGCAGCGCGAATTTGATTATCAAGATTACAAAGTCAGCTTGTCTTAGTTTAGTTGTGTCGATAAATTAATTTAAATTTTACAAAACAAAGACTTGAGTTCGTTTTTAGATGGCTTCAATTCGTCTGTTTTTTATACATTATTTTTACCGATGTCTTCATAAAAATTGTTATAATCGCCACGGGCAAAAGCCAACAATCAAATGGTGCTTTGCCCGACGGGTGCGTGGGTTTTCCTCGGTCTTCCTTTTTAATTCACGCATATCATTCACTCGTTTCTGTTTTGACTCGCCACTATCGATGGTATCGACAGAGACACAAAGGAGGATTGTTCATTGAACACAAACCAACAAGCCAAATCTAGCAAAAAAGACGTACTCATCATCGGAGCCGGCGGTGTCGCTCAAGTGGTCGCGCATAAATGTGCGATGCATAACGATATCCTTGGCGAGATTCATATTGCCTCGCGCACGAAAGATAAATGTGATGCTATCGCCCAAAGCGTGAAAGATAAGAATAGCTTCAAGCAGCCTGCAGTATTGCATACGCATCAAGTGGATGCTATGGATACTCAGGCGCTGATACAGCTGATTCAAGAGTCGGGTATCCAAATCGTCATCAATGTCGGTTCGGCATTTATCAATATGACGGTATTGGAAGCTTGTATCGAGACAGGTGTTGCTTATATCGATACTGCCATTCACGAAGATCCACGCAAGATTTGCGAGACGCCGCCATGGTATGACAACTATGAATGGCAGCGCAAACAGCGCTGTGCGGACAATAATGTCACGGCGATTTTAGGGGCAGGATTTGACCCCGGTATGGTCAACGCCTATGCGCGTCTTGGCTATGACATGATGGATGCAGGTTCGGTGACGGATATTGATATCATTGATATCAATGCTGGCAGCCACGGCAAATACTTCGCTACTAACTTCGATCCTGAGATTAACTTCCGTGAATTTACTGGTACGGTCTACTCTTGGCAGGACAGCAAGTGGCAGTCTAATAAAATGTTCGAAGTGAAGCGTACTGACGATTTACCAGTGGTTGGCGTGCAAAACAGTTACTTAAGTGGCCATGATGAAGTGCATTCGTTATCCGCCAATTTAGACGTACCAAATATTCGTTTTTGGATGGGCTTTGGTGAGCATTATATTAATGTATTCACTGTGCTACAAAGTTTGGGTCTACTCTCTGAGCAGCCGGTGATGACTGCTGAAGGGCAAGAAGTAATTCCGTTAAAAGTGGTCAAAGCGGTACTGCCAGACCCAAGCTCTCTTGCACCGAACTATACGGGCAAGACCTGCATCGGTGACAAAGTCAAAGGCAAAATCAACGGCGTTGATAGCGAGGTATTTATTTACAATATCTCAGATCATAAAGACGCTTATAACGAAGTTGGTAGCCAAGGTATTTCTTATACCGCAGGCGTGCCACCCGTCGCTGCTGCCATACTGGTCGCAACTGGTGAGTGGGATGCTGGCAAGATGGTCAACGTCGAAGAGTTGGATGCCAAGCCATTTATCAATCTATTGAATAAGATTGGTTTGCCAACGCGTATCAAAGATAGCGAAGGCGACAGAGCATTAGCGTTTGATATTTAAATAACGAGTTTGATTTAGAAAAGCCTATCTTTTATAGATAGGCTTTTTTTATGTCTGGGTTTTTACGTTAATTTTACGAGCAGGTAGGGGAGCTGATCCTGTCATTACTCCTCACTAGGATTATAATTTCTCAACGCCGCAATACGGTCATCCAGCGTTGGATGTGAGCGGAAGAGGTTCGCGATACTAAAGCCCGTAGATTGTCCTGATGAGATAGCAAATGCCTTCATACTCTCAGGCATTTGATCTGGACGCTGCTCAGAAGGACGCAAGGCATCAAGCGCACTAATCATTTTGTCTTTGCTAGCAAGTTTTGCTCCCATCTGATCGGCACGGAATTCGCGTAGACGCGAGAACCACATAACGATGGCAGAAGCCAAAAATCCAAGCAAAATATCCATCACAATACTCGTGATGAAGTAACCAATACCTGGGCTATCACTGGTGTTTTTAAACACCGTCCGATCGACGAAGCTACCAATGATACGCGCAAAGAACATCACAAAGGCGTTTACCACCCCTTGGATGAGCGCCAGCGTGACCATATCACCGTTTGCCACGTGACCAATTTCATGCGCCAATACCGCTTCTACTTCATCAGGCGTCATGCTTTGCAATAAGCCAGATGAAACAGCGACCAACGCTTTGTTTTTATTCCAGCCTGTGGCAAACGCATTTGGCTGAGAATTATTAAAAATTCCTACTTCTGGCATGCCAATATTTACCGCTCGCGCTTGTCTAGCGACCGTATCTACAAGCCATTTTTCAGTGGCATTGCTTGGCGTTTCAATAACCACCGTTCCCGTTGATCTTTTGGCCATCCACTTCGAGATAAATAGTGATACCATCGAACCAACCATGCCGTATACGCCGCACATAATGGCAAGACTGGTGTAATTTAACCCGCCCGCACCATGTACGCCGCCAATTCCAAAAAATCTGGATAAAATACCAAACACGATGCTAAATACCACGATCACCGCTAAGTTGGTTAATAAGAACAATCCGATACGCATCATGATGCCAGTTTCCTCATTTAAATTTAAATAGAACTTTAAGACATAATACTCTATGAGGTATTATATTTTTATATATGTTTTTACTTTACATAAATGGCGTTATTTTGATAAATAACAATCCCAGTTAACCGTATAAATACAGTGATATGGTTAGCGAGCAAAGAATAAAAATAAAGGATAGCGACATCTAAAAGGTAAAAATAATTATTTTTTGATGGTTTAAATAGTCAAGGGCTAAAAGTAAAAATTAAAACGAAAATAGTGAGCAGGTATCATGAGCACTCACTGTTGAGGTTCATGATTTGACGCTCTATGAGGTCTAATCATGAACGCTCTAGCACTTAAAGTCCCTCCAGTCGCCCAAGTGATTATTACCGCCGCTGCTATGTATGGTGTCTCTAAAATGGTTCCTGCTTTGACGTTCTCACTCAACGGCTCAACTGCACTGGCAGTGGGTTTGGGTGTGATGGGTCTGAGCTTAGGTATCATGGGTGTGACTCAATTTAGAATCGCTCAGACCACGCCCAATCCGCAAGCGTTAGAGCAGGTCTCTAGTTTAGTGACCAGCGGCGTATATCAGTATAGCCGCAATCCGATGTATGTGGGTTTGGTGCTTATATTATTAGGCTGGGCGTTCTATCTTTCTCACTTTCTGGCGTTTGTACTATTGCCCATTTTTATACTTTATATAACGCGCTTTCAAATCCAGCCAGAAGAGCGAATGATGGCACAGAAATTTGGCAAAACTTATCAGGATTATCTCAATAAAGTGCGGCGCTGGATTTGAGGTATAGTAAGTAAAGATTTTATGATAAATGAATGAACAATAAAATCAGGGAGATGACGTTATGGAAATGAAAAATATACCTTTTGCTATTACCGATTGGACGACAGTAGAAGCGGTAGAAAACAGAGGTGAAACGGGCACGGGGTATTGGAAGACTTGCGAATTTAACAATATCAATGTGCATATGGTTGAGTACTCCGCAGGCTACCTTGCCGATCACTGGTGCGATAAAGGACATATTTTATTCTGTGTTGAGGGCGAGCTGAACACCGAACTAAAAGATGGGCGCACTTTCACCTTAACAGCGGGCATGACTTATCAAGTGGCGGACAATACGATTGCCCATCGTTCGTCAACGAAGATAGGCGCTAAGCTATTTATTGTTGATTGATATTGCCAGTAACACCATAAAATTCATAAAGCTATAAAACCATAGATCTATAAAAATAAAGCGAGAACATAAAATGCAACTAGAAATAAATGTCGTTGATGCTTTTACGGATACCGTTTTTAAAGGCAATTCAGCGGCGGTTATCATTACAGATAATTGGTTAAGTGATGATTTGATGCAGTCTATCGCTTTTGAGAATAATTTATCTGAGACAGCTTTTATTGTGGTTGATGACAAAGACATTTGTCATATCCGCTGGTTTTCACCATTCACTGAGATTGCATTTTGTGGACATGCAACGCTAGCGTCAGCCTTTGTGTTATTTAACAAAAACCCCAATGTAGAAAACATTAAATTTTCAGCCAAAGCGGTTGGTGTTTTGACCATTGTGCAAACAGACGATGGCAAGATACAAATGGACTTTCCTAATACTAAGCCTGAGAAAGTTGACAATATCCCTGATAGCTTGCTTGCAGGACTATCTATTGCACCCGTTGAAGTCTATAAAAATACTCAAGCCTATTTTGTGATTTATAATGCTGAGTCCGACGTCTTAACAGTAGCACGTGATAACGAGCAGCTAAAACAGCTTGCGCCTTTAGATGTGGTGGTGACTTGTCAGGCTAAGTCTGCTGACTACGAAAACTATGATTTTATTTCACGTTATTTTTGGCCAGCCAATGGTGGCGATGAAGACCCAGTGACGGGTTCAGCTCATACAGGGCTTGCACCTTTATGGGCTGAGCGTTTGGCTAAAAATAACTTGGTCGCTTATCAAGCATCACGTCGCGGCGGGGTTCTAGACTGTGTGGTCGCTGGCGATAGAGTCATTATCTCTGGTCATGCCGTACAGTATATGACAGGATTTATCACCGTTTAGGAGTAGATGGTTTTGACTGAATTAAAAACCGTTGGATTGTTCGCACTGACCGCATTAGCAGAGATTGCGGGCTGCTATTTGCCTTATCTTTGGCTGCGAGAAGGTAAATCTATTTGGCTGCTTGTCCCTGGCGTACTAAGTCTGGTCGCTTTCGTTTGGCTGTTGTCTTTACATCCTACCGCAGCTGGTAGAGTCTACGCGGCTTATGGCGGCGTGTATATTTCGATGGCTATTTTATGGTTGTGGGCGGTGAACGGTATCAGGCCGACCACGTGGGATATAGTAGGTTCTGCGGTTGCGTTATTAGGCATGGCAATTATTATGTTTGCGCCGCGCGGTGCTTAGCATAAAGACCGCACCTAGCATAAAAAATGCCAATCAAACCGTGAGGTTCGATTGGCATTTTTTAAATGGCACAATGATACACTAAATATTAATGTTTACCTAAGATACTGCCGTTGTCGTCTTTCTTAGATTGTTTGGCGGCTTTTTTCTCTTTTGCCGTTAATAGCGGTTTCTTTTTTACGTTCTTTTTACTGTCTTGACCTTTACTCATGGTTTTTTCCTCTTGAGATAAGCCGTAATACCTTTTAAGCCAATGTAAATAGCTGAAAGGTTAGATTAACGCTGATGACGCAAATAGTGCGTACTGCAATGAGTATATGCTTAAGGGGTCGCAATAGATAGCGCTAGCACAATTCACCTACGATTTGAGTCAATCCTGTATCCATCCCTTGTTTAATACTACTTTTCAAAAATTTGTCTGATAAATAAATTTTATAAGTAGATTTTCGATGCCATGAATTTATTTAGTCAATACTGCTATTAATAAGTGCTTACTTACGGAGTCATCATGATTTGCTATAATAAGCCACAAGCCGATAAGTCGTCGCGGCAAACTTTTATAATATTCATATTTAGCATAAAAATGCTTACTGTTTTGGTTGATTGTTATGCGTATCCGTAAACTTTTTAAATTTGAAAATGCACATATTGTGCGTAATTGTAGCTCTGAGCGCTGCAAACACTCTATCCATGGTCATAGTTATCAGATTGAGCTGATTCTTGAGGCTAAGCGCTTAGATCATGGGCAAATGGTCTATGATTTTGGCTTATTAAAATCGTCTATCAAGGACATTATCGATAGCTTTGATCACGCGATTTGTTTTTGGAATAAAGACGACCCTGAATATGTCGCTGCCTGTAAAAAATTCAGTGCGCGCTGGATAAGCTTGCCAGTATCGCCATCGGCAGAGCAGTTTTCACGCGTGATATTCTTTTGGGCGCAAGAAATTCTAAAACAAACCCAAATGCAAAACGGTGAATCTGATGTCAGCGTTTACTCGGTGATTGCACACGAAACCGCTACTGGTTACGCGCAGTGCTTTGCTGATGATGTGGCGAACGAGCAAATGGGTAAGCTTCATCTAGAAGCGTTTGAGTTTAGCGATCAAGTCAGTGCCGAGTGGCACGACCCTGAGCTATATGCCAAATTGATCCGCGGTGAAAGCTTTATCAACCCAACGGTGACTATGCAGGTACAGACGCAAGTGCAGGCAGGTAAGCCCGATGCCTAATAGTACAACAGAGGACAAAAATGCTAAGACGCTGACACTGTATACAGAAGCCGATACTCAGCGTTTGGCTGCACAATTGGCAGCTTTACCTTTGACAGGTAGTGTCTGGTTGGCAGGTGATTTAGGGGCAGGTAAAACGACTCTGACTCGCTATTGGTTGCAGGCGCTCGGGCATGCAGGTGCCGTCAAAAGCCCGACTTATACCTTGGTTGAGCCTTATAGCATCGAGCAAACAGACGGCTCGATCAAGCCAGTTTACCACGCGGATTTGTATCGTCTGCAAGACCCAGAAGAGCTGTCTTTTATCGGTTTTGATGAATATCTGGATGAGCCCAATGCGTTGGTTGTCATCGAATGGGCAAGCCGTGCGGACAGCTATTTACCGCCGCCCACCTTGTTTATTAATATGACGCAAGCTACTAGCACTGATAAGGATAATGAGTCTCGTCAAGTTGAGCTGCGGCTATCGAAGGCTGGACAAGCGCAAGGCTTGGATTTATCCTTTATTAAGATTTAATTATACATTTGAATGTTCAATAGACCCTAATATAAATCATCAATATCTGCCAGTACTACTTATCATCACGTAAAACAACGATACCTCTTAATGCCGCAAATGCCAGACAATCATTCTTATACTCGCATCAAAAAACTATCGCCGCTGCTCATCAATCAATTGGCAGCGGGTGAGGTAGTGACACGCCCAGCAGCCGTAGTTAAAGAGCTGCTAGAAAATGCCATTGACGCTGGTGCGACTAATATTGAGATACATATTACTCAAGGCGGCATGGGTATGATTGAAGTGGTCGACAATGGCGTGGGTATTCATCCCGATGATATGGTCATGGCAATTACCCGTCATGCAACCAGTAAAGTCGCGGATGTCGCTAACTTACAAGGTATTACGACGTTGGGTTTTCGCGGGGAGGCGTTGGCGGCGACGGCGGCAGTATCTCGGCTGACTTTAACCAGTAGCCATGATGACAGTGGCATCGGTCGCCAGTTGCAAGTCGCGGGTGTGTTAGATGATGCGCCAAAGCTTATGCCAGTTGTGCATCATCGTGGTACGACCATTACGGTTAAGGATTTATATTTTAATGTACCAGCACGCCGTGGCAATTTGAAATCTATTGCGACGGAGTTCGGTTATATCGAAACGATTGTGCGCGAAGTAGCTTTGGCGCGAGCAGATGTGGCATTGGCGCTCTTTCATGACCATAAAAAACGGTTGTCACTTTCTTCAAGTGCGATGTCTTTAAGTACGATGTCTTCAACTACAAGGCTTTCAAATTCAAAGTCTTTAAGTGCCGTTTCTACAAATGCTAATGGCAATAATAATGTCAATCCTTTGCCATTGGCACGTCTTGAGCAAGCGACTGGGTTGTCGTTAACCAAAAAGGCGTTAGAAATAGCGATAGACCTCACCAGTTTAATACAGCCATCTAGAGAGTATGCTAATAATGGTTTTGCCGATCAAGCAAGCATTAAGGGTTGGTTATGGCCTATCACTGATTCGCAGGATACCTTACCAAAGTTAATCTATGTGAATGGCAGACTGGTAAAAGAAGCATTGATAAGCAATCAGCTACGCCAACTTGCCCAAACTGCTCAGTTGGTAGGAATTGGCTATGCGCTTTATTTTGATTTGCCCACTCAGTGGCTCAATATCAATGTGCATCCCTCTAAACAGCGTATCAAAATAAGTCCGCTCAATAATATTATGGCGCATGTAAGCCATGCGATTCGGACAAAACTTAAGACAGTAGTGACTACAGAGACGATCAGTTCTACTAATGCTAATGATGCTATTCAAATACTAGGTAATAGTCAGATAGTAGATAGTAATCTGTCTATCGATAATGCATTCGCTACTGTAATGCCAAACACATCAACGACCATAATGCCAAACACATCAACGACCATTCATTCAAGCAAAAGCCATCAGGTAAAAGCGCCCAAACAATCCTATCAGTTGTCAGAAGATAGGTATTCGCCTCAAACCTTAAACGTACCAAGTGTTTCTGAGAAAATAAGTCAAAACACCAGAGGTATCGCTAACGATGTCGCAATACATTCGATATCTTTGCCTTATTGCCTAGACGTTGTTACTCATTTAAATGAAGCATTAACCGAATCTGTTGGCACAACATATAGTGAGAATAAAGCACTGCCTTGGCTATTGTTTTATCATCAAAGCCAATGTGTATTGATCGGTGCAGAGAATTGGCAATCAAAGATGCGTTCATTATTTGAGTCAAGTTTACTTAGCAATAGGGAATATAAAAAAGATCAATGGTTGCACAGTGCAAATGACATTAATCAACAACTTGCCACCGTGAGCATGCAGATGTCAAAGCAAGATTTGATGGTGTTCTTGGCGGATATCGACGCGTTACTGACTCAGCATGCGATTAAAGCGATAGATGGTAATCAACTAGCAACATTGATGCTATTATCTGCGCCTGAGTCAAGATAGCTATAACGACAAAAAAATATAATAAGCAAATTTTAGCAATGACAACGCTCAAGTTTATTGCTACTAATATCATTAATAAAGGCAAGCCTATGCAACTTTCATCTGACAGCTCATCTTATCGCCTAAACGCCAATTTAGCAGATAATAGCGTGGTGTGTTTGATGGCGCCGACAGCAAGTGGCAAGACTGCACTGGCTTATGAGTTATATGATACAGGGCGTTATGAGCTAATTTCAGTAGATTCAGCGCTGATTTATCGTGATATGAATATCGGTACGGCAAAACCAACCGCTATTGAGTTGGCGCGTTATCCACATCATTTGGTTGATATTATCGATCCTATGCAGAGCTATAGCGTCGCCGAATTTGTGAATGACGTTGCCGGTTTGATTGATAGCTGTCACGAGAATGGCAAAATACCGTTGCTGGTTGGCGGTACTATGATGTATTACATGGCACTGCTAGACGGGCTATCTCCAGTACCTGACAGTGATGATAGTGTTCGCGCACGTGTGGAGCAGTGGCGGCAAGATGAAGGCATTAGTGCACTATATGACTATTTGGGTGAGATAGATCCGATTAGCCATGAGCGTCTTAATGCGACGGATACTCAGCGTATCACCCGAGCAGTTGAAGTTTATCTGCAAACTGATATCCCTATAAGTGAATGGCAGCGAAAGCCCAAGCAGGCATTGGCAAATAATCCCAATCAGCAATGGCATGCATTGACAGTCATGCCTGATCGTCCATGGTTGCATACACGTATCGAGCAACGTTTAGATATCATGTGGAATGACGGGTTGGTGACTGAGGTCATTGGTCTGCTGGAGCGCTATCCTTTAACACCAAATCTACCATCTATGCGCTGCGTTGGTTATCGACAAGTACTAGAATACCTAGTACATATCGATCACCCAGTATTTGAACAGCCTCATCTAGACAAAGCGCAATTTTACAGTACTTTTGAAGTGCTCCAGTCTTCAGCTCAATCAAGCTTGTCTGATGGTGCGACCGAGGCACTTGCTTGTCAGCAAATGCAAAATAAGGCATTATATGCGACAAGACAATTGGCAAAACGTCAGTACACATGGTTACGCAAAGTTATGCAATTGCCTAGTACTTCCATGAATGGGGCGATAGCAGCCGATACCTTTAGCGAGGAAGGCTATTCTATAGACCGCAATATGGTGGTAAAAGCATTCACGACGATGGCGCAGGCAAGAGACTATTTATATTAAATCTATCAATGATACTAAAGCCATCAGTTATAGCAAAACCACTATCGCCCCAAAATATGGTATGAGTTAATACCTTATAAATACAATATGGTGTACTAAAAATATAGTATTGCAAAAAGCTCTATGCAACTATTAGAAAGTAATGACAATTAGTATCAAAATATATCGTAGATAGCTGTTATAATTTAAATTCATCAAAATAGTAGGTGTAGTATTAGCCTAACTGTTTTTTTAATCAATATTAATTGACGTTTGTTGATAAAAATAACTAATGAAACAACTAGTTACTTAATTATTTACAATAATAATGTATTCGCGATAAAGTGGAATCACTTAAGAACAAGTAGCGTTTATTTAGATACGTTTTATAAAGAAAATTTATTATTGTATCTGCCGTTAGCCATTATAATTAAATTAACACTTAAAATAATTGGCACTAAAACATAATTAATAATATTTAGGAGAGCTCTCATGTCAAAAGGACAAACTTTACAAGATCCGTTTTTGAACTCGCTGCGCAAAGATCGCATTCCTGTCTCTATTTTTTTGGTCAATGGTATCAAGCTGCAAGGTCAGATTGAATCATTTGATCAGTACGTGGTATTGCTCAAAAACACTGTCAGTCAAATGGTATACAAACACGCTATCTCAACCGTCGTGCCGGCACGTAATCCACGTAGCAGTACGACAACGACAGGTACGAGTACTCAATCGCAAAGCGCTGCTCCAGCAGGTTATCAAGGCGGCGGATTTGAACGCGGTAGTAATCCTGCTAGCACAGGTGGCTTTGAAGAGCGCGGTTTTGCGTCTAATCGCAGTGGTTTTAATCGTGGCGGCTTTAGCCAAGGTCAAGATCGTGGTTTTGAGCGTGGTAGCTTTGGTCAGAATCAGGAGCGTGGCTTTGAGCGTGGCGGTTTTGGTCAAGACCGTGGTTTCGAAAACCCAGCAGAAAATACGGGTTTTGAGGAAAAACCAAATGATGGATCTAATGATAACAATGGTTAGAGAGCAAGATTCATTATCGAAGGCGCATTACTAATACGTGATTTATCCGATCAAAACCTGCTTTTTATAGTGGGTTTTTTTTGTATAAATAAACGTATAATAATGGTCTAAAATGACGTGCCGAATTGTTAGCGATTGGTTTCGTAGATTATTATTAATATTGGGCATAGTATAGTAAAATACAGTATTGATTCATTATAAAATAGAGCGAATCCATGAGTAATACCCAAATCAATCTAACCCATGAGCAGTTTATTAGTAAGGCTATCGAAGCGATTAACACTGAGATATCGGCATTGGCTTTACTAACAGAGCAGATAGACGATAGGTTTGCACAAGCATGCGATATTATTTTGGCTTGTAAGGGTCGAGTCGTGGTCACTGGTATGGGTAAGTCAGGATTGATTGGGCGTAAAATAGCGGCGACGTTTGCCTCTACTGGCACGCCAGCCTTTTTTATGCATCCTGGTGAAGCTGGGCATGGCGATTTAGGCATGTTGGTAAAAGGTGATGTATTGCTTGCTATCTCTAATTCTGGTGAGTCCGATGAGATTAAGATGCTGCTGCCAGTGGTCAAATACCTAAATATTCCACTGATTAGTATTAGCCGTGATAAGCGCGGTATGTTGCCTCGTGCCGCGAACATTGTATTGACGCTCGGTAAATCGCAAGAGGCTTGTCCACTTAATCTTGCTCCTACTTCCAGTACCACGGCGACCTTAGCGCTTGGCGATGCATTGGCCGTTGCCTTAGTCCATGCGCGCAACTTTACCTCAGAGGATTTCGCATTATCGCATCCAGCAGGCGCATTAGGTCGTCAGCTGCTAACGCGAGTTGAAGATTTAATGCATACTAAGTCAGAAGATTTGCCGCTCATTCATCAGCAAGCGCCACTGCAAGAAGCGCTTTTTACTATGTCTGCTGGGCGCTTAGGAATGACGGTGGTGACCGATGATAATGATAAGGTGGTTGGGGTATTCACAGATGGTGACCTACGCCGTGGTCTAGAAAAAGGCATCGATTTGCAAACGCCGATGAGTGAAGTAATGGTTAGTAATCCACGGCGCATTAGCAAGACCATGCGCGCATCAGACGCGCTCAGTGTGATGAATGAAAATGGTATTAGCCAGTTGCTAATTATTGACGACCAAGATCGTTTAGAAGCAATTATTACGGTACATGATTTGCTACAAGCTGGTGTAAAATAAATAGCATTAATAAAGATATCGGTTTGTACAGTATAGATTTATAACAATAAAATGTAAAAAATAGCCTTAAGAAAGAGGGATATGATGCAAGACTTAATCAAAAAAGCCGGACAAGTAAAGCTGTTGATAATGGATGTCGATGGTATTTTATCAAACGGTCAAATTATCTATGATGCCAATGGTATCGAGACCAAGGCCTTTTCTGTCCATGATGGCGTAGGCGTTAAGTCGTTAGCACGTTATGGCATTTTGACGGCTATTATTACAGGTCGTAGCAGTGCCATGGTAGATAAGCGCGCCGCGGAAATGGGCGTTAATTATGTGGTGCAAGGTCGTGATGATAAGCTGGTTGCTTTAAATGAGCTGCTAACCATACTTGATCCAGCGCTCAATATCACGGCTGCTGATTGCGCTTATATGGGCGATGATTTACCAGACATTAAAGCAATGCAGACCGTTGGATTTGCTGCAACAGTACCCAATGCGCATGCTGAAGTCATCAATCGCAGTGACATGGTCACCACCCGAGCAGGTGGCACTGGCGCTGTACGTGAAGTATGTGACCTCATTTTGAAAGGTCATGGACACTATCAAGACTTCATCGCGCACTATACGCTTGATGCAGCAAAAACTCAGGATAATTTGTCGTGAATACTCGTGTTTTAATAGTTCTTGCCTTGATTATTGCTGGTATTGCAGGTTGGTTTTTTCAACAGCAAGGAGAGATAGCGCCGCCAGTTAGTATGGAAGCGACCGATGTTGATTATGAAGCAACAGATATCAAAGCGGTACAAACTAATGAGAAAGGCGAAACTGAGTATGAGCTGACTGCCAAAACATTGACGCACAATCCAGAGACCAATTTAGACGAGATGTCAGGCATCACTATGAATTGGGAGCCATCGGCAGAGCAGCGTTATCGTATTGAAGCGGGTAGTGCTGCTATCAGTCAGCAGACGGGTGAACTCAGCTTGTCAGGGGGCTTTTCACTGGTCAGTGAAGGCAATAAAGACACGCCAGATATTGAACCGATAAAGGTGACAGGTAGTATCCTTAAAGGCAATACTAAATCAGGGCAAGTATATAGTGACGCGCCTGTTAAGATTGAACAAGGCATGAATCGGTTTGAAGCTTCTAGCATGACTGCCAACCTTGAGACCGGTGAATATGAGTTTGGTCAAGTTGCCGTCGCTTTTACTCCAGCTGAACGCCAAGATAAAGCATTGTTTTGATCGCAATAACTCTTATTGACTATGTAATAAAAATAGCAGCTAGCATAAAGTTTGCAAATCCTACTACCCATTATAAAACGAGTGATTTTTATGACATCTAAATTTTTGCCTACTTTGCGCTCATCATTAGCACGCTTCAATCTAACATCGTGCCGCTTGCGTCAATTACATGTGCTGCCAACGGTTATACTGCTGGCACTGCCACTTTACAGTCATGCGCTGCCATCAGATGCTAATCAAGAAATCAAACTATTGGCTGATAAAGCGACCTATAGTGAGCGTACAGGCGTTACCAGCTATTCGGGTAGTGTCATTATCACTCAAGGTACGTTTAAAATGACCGCTGATAACATTACGGTTAATCTATCACAGGGTCGCAGTATCAACTCGGCAGTAGCGACCGGACGCCCTGCAACCATGCAACAGGTGGTCACACAAGAAAAAGGGCTGGCAAAAGGTCAAGCCAATAAGATTGATTATAATGCGATCACGGGTATTGTTACTTTGACGGGTAATGCCAAGTTGGTTCAAAATGGCGCAAGCTTTGCGGGTAATGTCATTCGTTATAGCCTAAAAGCTGGTGATGTTGAAGCAACTGCTGGCGGTAATCAGCGCGTAGAGTTGGTGTTTCCTCCCAGTAGTAATGGTAGCCAAAGTAGCATCCGCTAAAAAGCTGAATGGTTAATGTAACTGTATCAACACCCCTTAGTGTATCAGTGCTTGAATTCTGCAACCGTATGAGTAAGTTATGAGTGATAATAAGAATACAAACCCTTTGGCAACCAACAATAACGCAGCACCTGCGACGCGACTATCAATGCAGAATTTAGGCAAACGCTATGGTAAGCGCTGGGTTGTGAAAGATGTCTCTTTCTCCGTAGAACAAGGGCAAGTCGTTGGTTTATTAGGTCCAAATGGTGCAGGGAAGACAACCAGCTTTTATATGGTAGTTGGGTTGGTCAATATGGATAAAGGCCGTGTCACTTTAGGAAAAATGGATCTGTCTAAATATGCCATGCATGAGCGTGCGCGTGCGGGTATTGGTTACTTACCACAAGAGGCGTCTATTTTTCGAAAATTGTCTATCGAAGACAACATCTTAGCTATTTTAGAAACTCGTAAAGAATTAAATAAAAGCGAGCAAAAGCAAGAGCTGGAAAAACTAATCGGTGAATTCCATCTAGAGCATGTACGAAAATCATTAGGCATGAGCGTATCAGGTGGTGAGCGTCGTCGCTGTGAAATTGCCCGTGCATTGGCGGCTGACCCAAAGTTCATTTTATTAGATGAGCCATTTGCAGGCGTGGATCCTATCTCTGTTGGTGATATCAAAGACGTTATTTTGACCCTCAAAAATCGTGGTATTGGTGTTTTGATTACCGATCATAATGTTCGCGATACCTTGGCTATTTGTGAGAAAGCTTATATCGTTTCAGAAGGTGCTATTATCGCTGAGGGTACTTCTAGTGAAGTGTTAGAAAATGAATTGGTGAAAGCCGTTTATCTGGGTAAAGACTTTCACGTATAAATGAGGATGTGTTGAACATTGGACTTGTCTCGAATACATTTTTGCTAAATGCGCATCGATTAGCTCTGCGTATTTTTAAATGTTCAATACACACTTAATATCTCAACGTGTTTTTTGCGCTACTATTTACGCTGTCTGTTAGATTTATAATTTCCATTAAGTGCTCAAGACAGCGCTTGCTAATTTTCCTATATCTAGCTATTCATCACATTTAGCATCACCTCTTCTATAAGATCTAGTCCATCATACTGATGGCTAATTTATCTCAAAAATTATTCTCAAATTAACGCTTATCAGAGCGTCACGATATTTTATCAATTAATCTTGATTGGACACTTGAATAAGGTTCATACGTTATGGCAAAAAATAAGAGCAGTTATGTCTGTCAGCATTGCGGCGCGCATTTTGGCAAGTGGGCAGGGCAATGTACCGATTGCGGTGAATGGAATAGCTTGGTCGAAGCACCAAATGTGAGCATGCCGCATCACAATAAAAACGTTTCTAAACCAGCAGCAAATCGATCAGCCTCTCGTGAATTAGGTGGTGCACCATCAGGAAATTATTCGGGTACGCATAGTGCGGTCATGCCGCTTAATGCTGTGAGCGTAACGCTAGACACACGCTTACCAACTGGTATTAGTGAGTTTGATCGTGTACTTGGTGGAGGATTGGTTGCTGGTTCAGTCGTTTTAATCGGCGGTGATCCTGGTATCGGTAAATCGACGATTTTGCTGCAAACTGCGACTAATATGGCACGTGCCGACTCGTTGGCAGGTAGCGCCTTGTATGTGACTGGTGAAGAATCATTGGCACAGGTTGCTATGCGCGCTAGGCGCTTAGATTTACCGGCTGATAGATTACGCGTACTGGCCGAAACCAATGTAGAAACTATTTGTGCCGCCTTGACTCAAGAGCAGCCCGCCATCGCTATTATTGACTCTATTCAAACCATTTATACGGATGCAATCAATTCTGCACCTGGCGGCGTCAGTCAAATTCGAGAGTCTGCGGCCATCTTGACTCGCTACGCCAAACAGACTGGCACCGCGCTATTCTTAGTGGGTCACGTGACCAAGGAAGGCACGCTCGCAGGGCCGCGCGTTCTTGAACACATGGTTGATACGGTCTTATATTTTGAAGGTCAATCAGACTCACGTTTTCGGATGATTCGTGCCGTTAAAAACCGCTTTGGTGCCGTCAATGAATTAGGTATTTTCGGTATGACAGATATGGGGCTGAAAGAGGTCGCCAATCCGTCAGCGATATTTTTGAGCCGCTATGACAAACCCGTTGCTGGATCTGTCGTCATGGTCAGCCGCGAAGGCACACGACCCTTGTTGGTGGAGGTACAAGCGTTAGTCGATGATTCGCAAGGCTCACCTAGACGAATGGCATTAGGATTGGATTTTCAGCGTCTGTCCATGCTGCTGGCCGTCATGCATCGTCATGGCGGCATTCATACCAGCGGACAAGATGTGTATGTCAACGTCGTCGGTGGTGTCAAGGTTATAGAGACGGGATCTGACTTAGCAGTATTGTTGGCTTGTGCTTCAAGCATTAAAGAAAAAGCGTTGCCATCGTCATTGGCTGTATTTGGTGAAGTGGGATTGTCGGGTGAAATCCGTCCTGTACCGAACGGTCAAGAACGTTTAAAGGAAGCGATGAAACATGGATTTAAGCACGCCATTATTCCAAAAGCCAATGCGCCTGCTAAGGATGCTCCTCAATTTAAAGGCATCAATGTGATTGCCGTTGAACGTCTCGATGATGCTATTGAAAGTGCATTTGAACTGTAAGGTGTAAGGGTTAATCATTTTGATTACACCTTGTTTTATAAGTTATTGCTAAGCGCTACAGCTTTATTTGTAGCCTAATGGATACAATAAACTGAAACTATAAAAAAGCGCCTAACACTGATGTGTTAGGCGCTTTTTATGCTCTAATACAAATAGACTGTTTTTTTAGAATTATGGTCCTGAAACGCGCTCAATAGCAACATTACCCACACCTTTACCCGTAATACCGAGTTTTTTGGCAGCACCATAAGACAAATCTAACACACGGTTACCATGGAATGGACCACGATCATTCACTTTTACCACGACGCTTTTACCATTGGTCTTATTCGTGACTTTAACATAGCAATTCAATGGCAGTGAACGATGCGCCGCTGTCAAACCATTCATATCGAATGTTTCACCACTGGCTGTTTTACGACCATGGAATTTACGACCATACCAAGAGGCTAGGCCTGTTTGCTTAAATTTACTGACCGAATTAGACGCTACAGCTGTCAGACGCTCTAATACATCTTCATCATTGGTCAGTTGAGAGGTGTCACTGGCTAACAGCGAGCTGCTAAGTGCCAACGAGGTTGGTTGGCGTGCTGACTTCACCAAACTTGATGCGCCATCATGCTGACGGCTAAGCTCACCAAGTACACGATCGATATGGGAGGCGTTATCTTGTGAAATCATCGCAAGAGAGGTTTTGGCTTCTACAGCATTTGCATTAGTAGCAACTGCGGAGCCCGCAAACAATACTGCTGACATGGTAAGTAAACCAGATAAACGCTTATTCATAGATACCTCTATAACTTATACTTTAAAATCTAACTCTAATAGTTCTAGACTGAGCGTGGCAATGTTAGACCAATCTAACAGCGTCACAAACTCTAAAGCCGCATCATCAATATTTTTTTCATATAATTATTGATACTAAACGGGGCTTTTATAGATTTTAAGGTATGGTAATTTTTCATTTTATTATCATAAGCGGGTCAGGATAATACGACCAAAGATACTTATGAAACGCTCAAATGACAGCTAACGATATTAGTAGAATACCCAATCCGAATACAAAGGTTGAGTATAGAGTCCGCTATATGTGCTATTTACAAACTTTCTAACATTGCTAAATTAATAAAGGTTTTAGAAGGCATTGCGTGTGTCTTTGTTATTAAACCGTTAATTAAGTAGTGTATTTGAAAGCTTGGAATCTACAATTCGCTAACTATACGTACGAGCTACAACCAAAATATAATTAAATGCAAAGTTTATTAGTAGCTATGTACGGGTTATGTATCAAAGTACAGTTAAACGAGGTTAACGCAATTATTTGTAAAAAACAAGGATTAAAATCTATCAGTACCAATTGGCAACGAAGTGTTTTAATGAGAGGAAATATAAGGGTGTTTTTAATTATTTCAATTAAATCAATGGCTTGTATTTATTATCAAAAGTAGATAGGAGGGTTTTTATGGCAAGTTATAGGACTTGCCATAAAATGATGAAACAATAAAATTTGTTAGAAACCCTTAATTTGTTGTTGATTTACATTTATTTTCAACCATTTTGCATGTAACAACATTCTAAATGAAGGCTTTAATTGGCTGATTTATCCGCCTTATGACTTTTATATAGCGTATGTTTTTTTGATTTTTAATATGAATAGCATTAAGTAAAGTTTGAGTGTTCATTAGAGAATCACTAGTAACTTTGCATCAATTGGGCTTGTGAGTGTGAATCGACATAAGTAGTCCAAATCCTGCCATCAAAGTAACGATCGCAGTACCGCCATAGCTAATGAAGGGCAGAGGAACGCCGACGACGGGTAAAATACCACCAACCATACCCACATTAACGAACACATAAACAAAGAAAGACATGGCAATTGCACCCGCTAGTAATCTACTGTATACATCAGGGTGGGTGAAAGCGATGTATAAGGCGCGCAGGAGCAAACAGGAATAAATGAACATTAATAAAATCACGCCCAACAAGCCAAACTCTTCTGAAAAAGCCGCGATAATAAAATCAGTATGACCTTCTGGTAAAAAATGCAAATGCGACTGCGTGCCTTCTAAATAGCCCTTACCAGTGAGTCCACCCGCACCGATGGCGGTTTTTGACTGAATGATATTCCACCCAGCCCCTTGTACATCGGCTTCAGGATTGAGCAGTGTTAAGACACGTGTACGCTGATAATCATGTAATAGAAAATTCCAAGCAATCGCAATAAGCGGTATCGCTAATATGGCGGCAGCTGAAATCAATCGCCAAGACAACCCTGCCAAAAAAAGCACAAAAATACCACTGGCTGCCACCAATAGCGACGTCCCAAGATCAGGTTCTTTTGCAATTAATAATACAGGGACGATGATTAAGGCTAAGGTAATGACAATGCTAGATAGAGAGGGCGGTAGATCACGCTTGGATAAAAACCAAGCACACATCATTGGCATCCCAAGTTTCATAAATTCTGAGGGTTGCACGCTGCCAAACCCTGGTAAATTAATCCAGCGCTGAGCACCCATACGTACTTCACCGATGATATCGACCAATACCAATAAAATTAATCCCATTACATAAAAGATAGGTGTAAAAGTGCGATAAAGGCTAGGCGGTATCTGTGCCATGATAAACATAACCGTAAAGGCCACACCATAGCTGACCATTTGACGTAATACCATACCGACATCTTGACCGGCAGCACTATATAAAATTGTCAAACCAATGCAGCAAACCGTCAATAAGAGAAGGGTCAACCATGGATCGATATGTATACGCTGCCATAACGATGGTGCATGGCCTTGGCCTAAATGATGGCTCTGACGTGAAAAACGGTATTGCGGATTAGAAGACATAGGCAAAGTGTGTCTGGCAATTGAGGTAAGAGGGAAGTTTCAAATCAAATCAACATTTAAAGGTAATCGCACCATATCTATATCTATGCAAGTAAAATATCGTAGATAAAGTAACACATAAGAAATAAAGTCACATAATTATAAAAATTATAAGGATAAGTGTTAATTACCAATAACACGCCTCTGATTAGAGGCGATAGTTTAGCTTGCTTGCTGAAAATTTGATAGTATCGATAAAACGTTTTTAGCGGTAGCTTGTTGCAATGACCAATACAAAAAAATATCCTTATAGGCAGATTCACAAGCCTATGCTTGCACTACTCATGTGTGCCAGTAGCATCTCTATTCATGCCGCTATTATCAGCGACAATAGTGAACGCCGTATCCAAGTACGTCAGGGTAGTAGCAGTAACGCTCACATCAGACCTTCAACGAATACTACAAGCTATAATTCTGGCGTTACCATGCTGAGTGGCGATAGCATGCAAGGATTGATTGCTCAAAAGCAGCGTGATTTTGATTTCGATGACAGTCTGTCTATTGAAGAAAATAAGCGCATGAATGTCAATCGGCGCGCGCCTGCTTATAATACAACTTACAGTAATAACAGCTACAGCACTGCGAATAATACTTACAATAGTACTTATACTGATTCTATTAGTATGGATTTTAACGCGTGGTTGAATAGCAATAGCTACCGTGCTAGGCAAGTAGCAGATTTTCAACGCTACCTAAATTCGCGGGTAGGCGCACAAAATGTACCGCCTATGTCGCAGTTGCTCACAACAGCGCGAAGCTGGAGCAAATGTGGTTATGAGCCTTATCAGTTACCACCGCAAGAGTTATGGGCAAATATCGTCCCAACATTACGCTTGTACGGCGAATTGAAGCATCAAGGAATTCTACCTATCAGTAGTGAGATACGCTCGGTATATCGTAGTCCTGGTCTTAATGGCTGTGCAGGTGGCGCCGATAGTAGCAAGCATATGAATGCCAGTGCTATCGACATCTGGGTACCAGAGTATGAAGATAACTTATGGCGGCTCAGTACGATGCAAGATGGCCTATGCCAGTTCTGGCAATATCAGGGTCAATCTCATAATTTCGGTTTAGGGCTATATGCTACGGGTGCGATACATCTAGACACGGATGGTTATCGTAAATGGGGCTTTAATCATGCCAGTAGCTCATCTTCGTGCCGTTATTAAGTCATTTATGATCTATTAAAAAATCAAATAAATATGAGCCAGAGGTAATTAAGTTAGAGTAAAAGCGCTATAATAATACTGATGAAAGGCAGCGCTAAATGATAAATAGTTTAGCATTAAAAAACTATGGCTAATGATCATTTAGTTTATGAAATCACATAGCGTCTATTGTAAGTAGGATTTATGAAGAAGCGGTATTCAACGATGGTGAAAACACATAAGTCTGATAAGCCAAAAAAAGCGTTTTTGCAATCAAATAACACATATATGGCTTTGTTTGGTTCAGTCTTGCTATCTCTTTTATTGGTCAGTGCTTGTAGCCCAGAAACGTTTTCTGAACAAGGCTCTCTAACAGCCGAAGATTCTGCTACTGATCCTGACAGAAACTTACAGGACGTTGAAGATATTGAAGATAATATTAAGAACTCTTATGCTCGTCTGGCTTCAAAGCGCTCAGATATCTGTCCAAAACTCATACAAGAAGAAGTAGGTAGTCAGGTCGTTGAGCGTACTGCAGAAGTGATGGTGAATAATCATTGTGATTATTTCTTATACCCACGGAGTGGTCAGCAGATCTCGGTTAGCATTAACGACAGTCAAATTGAAGCGCTACTGATAGTGCCAGCCCTGCATGATTTCGCCAATGGTGATTATAAAGTAGACTCTTATGACAAGCACGTGATTCGATTGACCTATAATGGTGCAACTTATAAGCCTGAAAATTTCATGTATGACGTGGCAGTGACTATTTCTGGTTAAGAGCATTATTTTTTGTATGGATAACCCATTATCGACTTTTAGTACCACTCATAAACAGTGCTACTCATAATTTATTACCACTCATAAAGAAATGCTTGGCAATACTAAATAGTGTTGCCAAGCATTTCTTTGTGCGGCTATTTATTGGTCTTTTTATCTTTCCAAGGATCCTCTTGTCCAACGGTGACAATCAGGAAATCATCAGGCTTAAGGGTATCTTGCATGGTTTGATTGACTTCTGATAGCTTTACTTGATCAACACGTTTGACATAATCAGTCAGATAGCTGTTTGGTAATTGATAAAAATTCATCATCCCAAGTAAGCCATTAATTCCCGCATTGCTCGCAAAACCCATCGGAAAGCTATTTTTAAGATTGTCCGTCGTTAAGCGCATCTCAGTGCTGGTAATACCTTTTTCTAAAGTGTCATTGATAACGGCTAAGCTGGCATCAATGGCCGCGCGCGCCTTGTCATTACGCGTTGAAAAACCGATTTGGTACGGTCCTCGTGCCAGCATGGGATTCATAGAGCCTGATATGCCATAAGTGTAGCCCAAGTTTTGTCTAATCTCAGTCATGAGTCGCGCATTAAAATCACCGCCTGCAAGTACCTCATTACCAACCGCAAAGTTGGTTTGCTTCTGCTGAGACTGGGGATCGGTGGCGCGCTTATCTCCCAATTGTCCCATGAGTACGGTGGTTTGAGTACTTGGAAAGGGGATATGAATGTGCTTGGCTTGGCTCAGTGGTTTTGGTTCAGGCAGCTCAGTTGCAGGCTGACCCTTCGGTAATTTGCTAGTGATATCTTCCGCAAGTTTTTTTGCCTGTCCTAAGGTTAGATTACCAGTGATGGCAACAGAGGCATTAGCTGCGACTAAGTAGCGGTTTTTGAAATCTATCAGCTGTTGCTTTTCGATAGTAGGAACGCTTTCAAGCGTACCCGCTGATGGATGGGCGTAAGGATGCTCGCCATACAATGCTTCGCTAAATGCGATGCTAGCAAGGCTGTTGGGATCTTGTTTTTGCTGCTGCAAGCCAACCAATAATCGTGCTTTATTACGTGCTAGGATGCTGTCGTCAAAAGCGGGTTCGCTGAGCATCTGAGTCATTAAATCAACGGCTGGAAGTAGATGCTTATCATCAGATAAGCTACGTAGCGACACAATAAACATGTCTTTATAAGCACTACTATTTAGATTGATGCCCAAGGTTTCAACAGCGCGAGTAAATTCATTTTCGTCTAAGCGTTTAGAGCCTTGTGTCAACATAGTGGCAGTCATATTAGCAATACCAAAGCCTGTATTACTAATACTGCCATCACGGGCGCTACCAGCGTTAAAACGCAAGTCGATATCGACAATCGGTAAGGCTGTTGTTTGTACAAAACGTACGGGAACGCCTACCTTGGTTTTGAACTGCTGAATCGTTGGGATGGTAACGGTTAACGGTTTATCATCGTCAAGGCTGGTTAGCTTTGATAATGCGGCAATCGGTGCGCTGGTATCCACTGTCGCAGAGCCACGATATTCTTCAGCACCTGTTGTGTTTGCTTGTGCTGTCATCGTCAACGTTGTTAGACCTAGCAAGATGCCAACACTAAGATGCGACAGTTTTTGCATGGTGGCGGTTGCTGATGGTATTGAGCTGTAAGATTTTTTTCTATTTTGCAACAAATCACTATTTTGAGTCATGGTTTTCTTCTTATAAATAAGGTCTTTATGATTGGCACTTGTATCGAATAAAGAGCTAACACGACACGATTATTTCTCTGTCGCTGCTTGGCTTTTAGGTGGGATGACATGCATCACTGTTAAATTATCCTTTACCAAATACTTTTTGCTAGCAGCTTGTATGTCAGTAATCGTCACGCTATCGAGTTTGGTGGGCAATTCAGCAAGCAGCGTATCGTCAAGACCGATAGACTGTAATGAGCCAATCATCTGCGCCTGACCTTCCATACTGTCTTGCGCATAGACGAGCCCTGTGACCGTATTGGTTTTGGCACGCTCGATTTCATCGGCGGCGATGGGATCGGTTTTGAGCTTTTCTATTTCAGCCATAATGGCTTGTTGTGCTTGCTCTAAGCTGACACCTTCACGTGGAGTCGCTTGTATTAAAAACAGTCCATCGCCACGATCTAGCAAGTCATATGAAGTGCCCACCGTGGTCAGTAGACCTTGCTCGCGTATCAATCGACTTTCAAGGCGGGCAGAGAGACCACCGTCTAATACATCTTGAGCAAGTGAGAGCGCATAAGCTTGTTTTTCATTAGCTGCGCCGGCGGTGACGAGACTGGGTACGTTATAACCCATTAATAATACTGGTACTTGTACGGCTTGCTCGGAGTCGACTTTCTGATAGCCACGGAAGCCTTTTTGACTGACGGCAGGACGTTTAGGTAGATCGCTTGGTGTTAGCTCACCAAAGTAACGTTTGACTTGAGCCAACACTTCTTGCGGTTTAACGTCGCCAACGACGACTAACGTTGCATTGTTTGGTGCGTACCATGTTTTATACCAGTCTTTTAAATCTGTAAGGGTAATGGATTCAAGCTCATCCATCGGACCAATGACGGATTCGCCTTTTGGACTATTCGGGAGCGCCAATAAGCGAAATGACTCATAAGCCTTGGCAAGTGGATTATCATCAGTGCGTTGGCGGCGCTCTTCCATGACCACTTGGTGCTCTTTGGTAAATTCCTGCTCATTGAACAGTAGGTTTTTCATACGATCCGCTTCTAGCTCTAATGCCAAAGGAAAACGGTTGGCAGGGAATAGCTCGTAATAGCCCGTATAGTCGTAGCTGGTAAACGCATTATTGACGCCGCCAAATTTAGCAATCAAGCGCTCATAGTCGTCGCTCGAAACGTTAGTAGTGCCTTTAAACATCATATGCTCAAGCAAATGCGAGATGCCTCCTTTATCCAGTGGCTCATCTGCTGACCCAACTCGATACCAGATTTGAGTCATTACCACAGGTGCGCGATGGTCTTCTTTTACCACTACCTTTAGACCGTTTTCTAATTGATATTCGTGTCGACCTGACATGTCCATGGTCAATGCTGATGAGGGCTGAAAGTCTTGACCTGATTTCGCGGTATTTAGCCCATCTTTACCCAAGGTATTTTGAATGACGGGCTTCTGAGCAGCCGACAAGGTGTTGGCGCTGATAGTACTGGTTTGGCAAGCAGCAAGAGTCGTTGCTATTGCTAAGGCACAGGCAAGACGTAGAGAGGCGGTAGGTAAGGGCAACGGTGATAAAGGCAGTGGCATGGTATATTCTACTTATATAAAATGGCAACTTGTAAATTGATCAGTGGTTAGATCACTCTCAATACTAGCGATAGATAGCAGGTTTTATAAAGATTTATGTGCCCCAACCATCACACTGGCTGTTGGCTTAAATTCTTGGGTGGTATTGCATCCTGTCGCAGATAGCACCAGTGTCGCTACTAATAAAGCTGCGCTGATGCTGATTGCTTTTTTACCGTACGTTTTGTCAGTATTAGATAGTAATGGCATAGATAATTCCCAAAAATGAGGGTTGAGTAATCGATAGTGAAGTAATTGGTAAGCTTTGGAATAAGGCTTGCTCTACAATAAACTCTGGTAGAGTAGGCGAAGTTTAGCATGTGCAAGGTCAGATTTTTGTTGCCAAATCTTAAGCGAAACTTTCTAAAGGGATGGTGTGACTTGCCAGATTTGCAAAAATTGACGATAGGCTATGATGGTAAGGTCTGAGCACAACTCGAATTATGATAAACTAGGCTAAAAATTGACTGTCGTGGGTCATGACCCATGGCAAAAACATGACGATATACCGACCCATTTAAAATAATCAAATAACTGACCGTGATAACTTTTAGGGCAAGCTTATGAATAACTCCAATAATAGCAGTCGTGTAATCATTAATCTCGATGGCAATCTTGATGACCTAGATGACGATGATATTACCTTACCCAGTCTGCCTTCGCAATCTGTGCCCATTATCGATGAGAAAGAAGATGCAGGCTCTATCCAAGCGCCCAACGATAAAAGCATCGAAGATCAGCAAAAAGACAGCACAATAAACAAAGATGTCTCAAGTGCTGATGCGGCACAAAACATTGCTTTGGGTGCGCCAATTGTGAGGACAGAAGAGCAAAGCACGTCTAAAAACGCCTCTGAAAGCTTTATAAGCGCTTCTTCAGCTGATAACGATAATAATAAAAATATTGATACTAAGCTTAGCACTATTTCTACTGCCCCAACCATGCCATTACAAGAGCAGCTTGGGGATAGCCCAAATGTCAGTCCTGCGAGTAGTGCGGTAAAAGCGACCACTCAACCAGAAATCGAATCTACAGAGCTGCAAGAAAACAAGAAAAAAGGCAGCTGGTTTAACCGCATGAAAACGGGGCTAAGTAAGTCGCGTAAAAATCTTGCCGAAGGTATGGTCAGTATTTTGATCGGTGGCAAAGAGATTGATGATGAGCTATTAGAAGAAGTTGAAGATCAGTTATTGGTTGCCGATATCGGTGTCAATGCGACCAATCGTATTATCAAAAGTCTGACCGAGCAGACAGACCGTGGCGATTTGATTTATGCGCATTCATTATATAAAGCGTTGCAAACTGAACTGGTTGATATTTTAACGCCAAAAGTTGCACCACTCATTATTGATACGAGTAAACAACCTTTTGTGATTTTAGTTGTGGGTGTCAACGGTGTCGGTAAAACCACGACAATTGGTAAACTTGCCAAGCGCTTACAAAGCGAAGGCAAATCCGTCATGTTGGCGGCTGGCGATACCTTCCGCGCTGCTGCCACTGAACAGCTGCAAATTTGGGGTGAGCGTAATAACATTCCAGTCGTCGCTCAAGGTCATGGCTCTGACAGCGCCTCTGTTATCTTTGATGCCATGCAGTCTGCCAAAGCAAAAAATATCGATGTATTAATCGCTGATACTGCTGGACGCTTGCAGAATAAAACCCATCTGATGGCTGAGCTTGAAAAAGTGGTACGCGTCATGCGTAAAGCGGATCCAAGTGCACCGCACGAAGGCATGATTGTACTCGATGCAGGTACTGGTCAAAATGCGATTAATCAAGTAGAACTCTTTAACAAAGTTGTACCATTAACCGGTATTACCATTACCAAACTAGATGGCACTGCAAAAGGTGGTGTGGTGTTCAATATTGCCGAAACGACGGATGTGCCGATTCGCTATATTGGTGTTGGTGAGTCGATTGATGATTTGCGTGCCTTTAGTCCAAAACAATTTGTCGCCGCCTTATTTGAGACCGATGATAAAGAGTAGCGCTCGATAGGTTGTCTTAGTCGATGAACGATTTTTGAAAATATCATCATTTGAAAGGAAGCATCATGATAGTCACCACAGCCGCTTTTGGAGCACACCAGCTAACGTTAATTGCGAGTGTCAATGAGCATAGTCGTCCTCAGCTGGTTGAAGTCAACTGGCTGCAAGCGGGTGACTCTTGGCACAGCTCAAAATCTATTCCTAAACTTAAAAAGCATTATGGTATTGACGATCAGAGCTTTACGTTTATCAATGAGGACAGCCTAAGCGAAAATAAGCCTGTCCAAGCGCTACTCATAGAGACTATAGCGCAATTAAAATCGTATTTTAAAGGTGATCGTCAGGCATTCGATTTGCCATTAGATATAAGCTTAGGAACCAAGTTTCAGCAACGAGTTTGGCAAGCGTTACAAGATATTGGCTATGGCGAAACAATAAGCTATGCGACACTAGCACAAAATGTCGCTAGTCCCAAGGGGTTTCGCGCGGTTGCTAATGCTAATAGTAAAAACCCTTTTAGCATTATCGTTCCGTGTCATCGTGTCATTGCTAGCGATGGCAAGCTTGGTGGTTATACAGGCGGACTAGATAAGAAAACATACTTGCTAGCGCTTGAAGGTGTCACTTGCAAAACCTAGTAGGAGCGAAGCATTCGTCACATATTGCTAAACAAAAAAAGGCCAAACGTTTTAAACGTTTGGCTTTTTGATGTGTGAGACATAAAGGGTTGCGGGATAAAACTATTGCTCAAGTTGGGTCATTACCGCATCTGAGAAGTTTACATTGCTATAAACTTCTTGCACATCATCGATATCTTCTAACATATCAATCATCTTCATGACTTTTAGCGCATCATCGACATTGTCTATTTCAGCACTGGTAGACGGTGCCATGGTCACTTCAGCATTGTCAGAGACCAAACCTGCAGCATTAAGCGCATCTTTGACGTGACCGAAATTTTCCCATTCAGTGATGACGAGCAAGCTTTCACCATCATTCTCGATATCAAGCGCGCCTGCATCTAATGCCACTAGCATGACTTCATCTTCTAGGCTTGTATCATTAAAGATGATTTCACCGCGCTTATTAAATAGATAAGCGACCGAGCCAGTAGTACCTAGATTGCCTTCATTTTTGGTAAAGGCGTGGCGTACTTCACTGACTGTTCGGTTAAGATTGTCAGTCAAGGTTTCGACAAGTACTGCAACGCCGCCGATGCCATAGCCTTCATAGCTTACTTCGTCCATATTGTCATTGTCATCACCGCCTGTACCACGAGCTACTGCACGGTTGATGGTGTCTCGCGTCATATTGACAGATAGGGCTTTTTCAATGACAGCACGTAGGCGCGGATTCTTGTTAGGGTCAGGATCACCTTGCTTGGCAGCAGAGACAATTTCACGAATAATTTTAGTGAATACTTTACCTTTTACCGCATCCTGACGGGCTTTACGGTGTTTAATATTTGCCCATTTTGAATGGCCTGCCATATAACATCCTTAAGTTTTGCGTATTATTTATTGTGCTTAAAACAAATGTTTAATAACAATCTTTTACTATGAGTGTGTCATGAATGAGCGTATTTATACATTTTAAGATTTTTCAATCTGCATGATGACACACCTCAGATCACCTGTTTCTATGATATAGCTTGCACTATCTCTTTGAAGTAACAGAGCTACCGACACGTTAACGATTTGTATTTTGTTGAGAGTGCTTTTTTGCTACACTGTGGCAACTTAGTGATTGTATTCACATGTGACCTGTGAGCAATATTATAAACCAATTTTATCTATTTTGACTAACTTGGCCTTATCCAGCGTATTTTAAATCATTGGTTGCCATCAAGCCATTGATTTTATATCGCTACTGACTCGATACTACTGACTATATGAAGCAACCGACGGCTGAAGCCATTACCCACCTGCGCAACCGCATTCATATTATTATTGAAGGCACAGATACCCGTTTGGGTAAACTTTTTGATATTGTATTATTGATTGCGATTTTGACCAGTGTGGCTGTGGTCATGCTTGACAGTGTGCTATACATGCGCCTGCAATATGGCACTATATTCTTTTATGCTGAATGGTTTTTTACCATTTTATTCACGATAGAGTATGCGCTCAGGTTGTTTTCAGCACCCAACCGCGTGCGTTACGTCTTTAGTTTTTTTGGGGTAGTTGATTTATTGTCTGTGCTACCAAGTTACCTAAGCCTTATGTTTGTGGGGGTACAGTATCTATTAGTGATACGGGTTTTGCGTATTTTACGTGTGTTTCGCGTTCTCAAGCTCAAAGCCTATATGCAACAAGCGGGATTTTTGGCCTCGGCGCTTAAAACCAGTCAGCAAAAAATCACGGTATTCTTTTTGTCGCTGGTATTATTGGTCACGATTTTCGGCTCGATTATTTACGTGGTAGAAGGTCCTGAAAATGGCTTTACCAGTATTCCACTGTCTATCTACTGGGCAGTCGTCACCATGACCACGGTCGGTTACGGTGATATGTCACCCAAAACACCGCTAGGTCAAGCGATTGCGAGCATGGTCATGATTACGGGTTATTCGATAATTGCAGTGCCAACGGGGATTTTTACTTCTGAGCTGGCACGTAATATGCGTCCGCAACTCAATCCCGTCACCTGTCCTAATTGTGGCAAGTTCGGTCATGCCATTGCAGCAGAATTCTGTGATCGTTGTGGACACGCTTTGCATATTTAGCCGTGTTTGTGCGTTGTCTGCTTTCGTAAATGTTTATATTTTATATCGTTATATATCAATGTATTCACTAACGAGTGGTGATAAGTCAATCTCAACACCGAGGTTGACCAAGTTCCAGTATTGTCCTGACACTGTGCGATCTAGCATCATGGTGGTTGCAGAAGGTTGGAATTGACCAAAGTACTTCAACGACGTCCGCATTTGAGCAATGACTTCGTGATGAACCTGACTTTGACCAAAATCAAAAGCGCCTTGTTGATAAGGTTGAATAGACAGAGGCTTTAGCCCAATGGATAGCCATTTTTCATAAAACTCTCCAGGGATATTTTTATCGTCATCACGGCGAATATCAAGAGCGATGAGGTCCTGCTCAAGGGCAGTCACATCTCCTTTAATGGCATGCTTGGCAAAACGGCGGAACAATTGAACTTCGCTGTCACTATAGCTACGAATGCCGCCAAAATCATAAGCCACCACACTGCCATCTTTGCGAAAGGCAAAGTTGCCGGGATGTGGGTCACAGTGCATACGGTATAAGCCAAATAGTTGTCCTGCGGTAAAGTGGAACAGGCGCTTGGCTATGTGTTGTTTGATGTCATTGTCCCAAGTCGCCGCGACGGTTAGGGTTTCTCCCATCTCTTCTGTTAAGGTTAAAATCCGTTTAGAAGAGTGGCTGCTAATGACTTTAGGAATAATAAGACCTTTGTCTTCTGCATGAAATGCGCCAAACACTCGCAAGTTATGCGCTTCTTTAATATAGTCCAATTCATCATGTAAACTTTGGCGAATCTCGTTGAACAGTTGCTCTTGCAACTGTTTGCTCATATTGAGCACACCCGCGATTTTCAGTGCCATGCGTACTTGTTTGAGATCACTATCACAGTTTTCATCGACATCAGGATATTGAACTTTAACCACCACTTTTTGACCAGATGGCAAAACGGCTTTATGCACTTGACCGATGGAAGCCGCCGCAAACGGTGTTTCTTCAAATTCGCTAAATAATTCTGTAACAGGCGCTTTAAGCTCGCGCTCAATTTGTGCACGTATCTGTGCATACGGCATGGGCGGCGCATCTTTTTGCAGCTTTTCTAATGCTGTCGCCACTTCTGGTGGGAACACGTCTTTATATTGCGAGGCAATTTGCCCGACTTTCATCACCGCGCCTTTCATTTCACCCAACGTTTCGGCTATCTGAATGCCCACATCTTGCATCAGCTCTGAGCGTGCTTGCAAACGTTTTTCTTCGTCACTTGAGAGGTGCTTAAATGAGTTTTTAGCTGCTTTGCCGGCAATGCTTGCTGTCATGCCAGCCAATTTCATAAAGCGCTTTCCAGACGATTTTGCCATTCATATCACCATATAGTGGGTTGTTTGCTCAGCCATAATTTTAGTATTTTAGTCAAACAATTGCTGTTTAACTCGTGTGCTATTGATAAAGCATAGTTATACAATTCATGATTTTCGGTTATCAGGATTAACCATTAGTCGCTGATTGTGACAGAGTAGAGGCTATCAAGCCAGTAGGACAATGCCATTTGATAACCCAGATGCCCCAAACCACAAATAACACCGACGGCGACATCGCTTATATAAGAATGATGGCGAAAAGGTTCGCGCGCGTGCACATTGGATAAGTGCACCTCGATAAACGGTTTTTGTGTGGCCAAGAGCGCATCACGTAATGCAACCGAGGTATGAGTAAAGGCGGCGGGGTTAATGATAATGGCATCTACTTGGAGGGCGGTATCCGCTAAAAGTCCATGATATTGAATGTCATCTATCAGTTTACCTTCATGATTGGATTGTATACATATCAATTCAATACCGTGCTGAGCTGCGCGTGCGATCAGACGTTCCTCGATATCTGCTAGTGTCGTATGACCATAAATTTCAGGTTCGCGCTTACCCAATAAATTCAAATTGACCCCATTGACGAGCAATAACTTATGAGTGAGTGTTTTATCGGCATTTTTCTTTGAAGGCGTGACGGTTGGTATAGACTGAGAAGGAGAGGTCATAATGGTCTCTATAACGATGAAACGAGGTTGAGGATTTATTATTTGTTATAAGGTTTAGATACTGTATAAGCATGAAATGGCATAAGCGTAAAATTGCACAGTTTAATCAAACCTTTCTCTTTATGATAACAGCTTGATGACGAGGTTATAAAAAAATTACATGAAAAATAAAGCTAAAGCCAAAAAATCATGTTAAAAGTCTTTATGTTGCTAAAAACCCGTGCTATGATATTTTTTATGCAATAATTATTGCAATTTTGTTGCTACTGCCGAAGTAGAGCAATCAGTAAGGCAGTCGTTATGTTTGTAAATACTCACTGTGTTGCTACATACCATTATTTGCTATAGATGCGGTATGTAGGTGATAGTAGTGAGGATAGTACTCTTAAGTTTTTGATTTCATCATCTTAGATCCCGTTTATATGCAATGTTGCAAAGGAATTTGGGGCTAAGCGGACTTTTTTAGGAAGCAATATTATGTCAGCTCGTGAGCAAGGTATCGTTAAGTGGTTTAATGACTCAAAAGGCTTTGGCTTCATTCAACGTGACAGCGGAGAAGATATTTTTGTCCATTTCCGCGCGATTCAAGGTGATGGCTATCGTTCTCTAAAAGATGGCGAAAAGGTCGAATTCAGCGTGGTAGAAGGTGATAAAGGCCTTCAAGCTGAAGAAGTCAGAAAAGTAGAAGAGTAATCTATCCAGTCATTAGAGCGGTTTAGCTATAATGTCTGTAGACACTACTGATATACTACTGAGTCAAGCCCGTTTTATCTTACCCATGTTGAGTCAAAATCAGCATGTTTGGTGGGATTAGGCGTTAGGCTTGGCTTTTTTTATGCCCGTATCTCAGTCAGCTATATATAGATTTCATATTGTTGCTGCTTAATTTAGATAGCAATATAACGGGTTATCATGAGCCTATTTATCATGAGTCTACTTATTATTAGTAATGAACAAGTGATTAATTTAAAAGGATATTTTTTTGAGTAATTTTACCACGTTTACTGATTTGCCACTTTCAGCACCGACCTTACGTGCCGTAAGCGATCTAGGTTTTACGGCATTAACGCCCATTCAAGCACAAATATTACCGCATACGTTGGCAAATCAAGATGCTATTGGACAGGCGCAGACGGGTACTGGTAAGACGGCAACCTTTCTATTGACTATTATGGAGGCATTACTCAAGCGTCCTTTTACTAATGATGAAGAGCGTTATTTGGGTGAGCCACGTGCCGTTGTTATGGCGCCCACTCGCGAGCTTGCTCAGCAGATATTTGATGATTGTATCGCTTTGACCAAATATACTTCGCTACACAGTGTTTGTATCATGGGTGGCACCAATTATGAGACTCAGCAGCATGAGCTTGAGCGTCAATACGTTGATATTTTGGTCGCGACACCTGGTCGTCTAATTGATCTTGCCAATAAAGGCATGGTCTATTTAGATCGAGTGGAAGTACTGGTGTTAGATGAAGCAGATCGCATGCTGGATATGGGTTTTATCCCTGACATCAAGCGTTTGGTCGGTCGGATGCCAGCCAATACAGACCGTCAAAGCTTACTGTTTTCTGCCACCTTTAACCAAGATGTGATGAATCTAGCCTATCGCTGGTTGCATGAGCCGCAGTTTGTTGAAATCGAGCCAGAACATAAAACCAGTGAGTTAGTCGATCAGCACTTTTACTTACTGACAGAAGATCAAAAATTAGAAGCGTTGCAGCGTATCATCAGTGATACGGCAGTGGATAAAGTAATTGTCTTTGCCAATCGTAAAGACCAAGTCAAGCGTCTCTATCATAAGCTGCGTCAAGCGCATAAAATTGTGATGTTGTCAGGCGATGTCATTCAACAAAAACGCGAAAAGTATTTACAGCGTTTTAAAGATGGTCATGCTTCTATCTTGGTGGCAACTGATGTCGCAGGACGCGGTATCCATGTCGATGATGTTAGCCACGTGGTTAATTATACTTTGCCTGATCAGCCAGATGATTACGTGCATCGTATTGGTCGTACGGGTCGTGCTGGACAGACAGGCATCAGCATTAGTTTTGTGAGTGAAGATGATGCTTTTAATATTCCCGCGCTAGAGAAGCACTTAGATACTAAGTTTACCCTTGAGCAGTGGCAAGAATAGTGATTTATAAGCCGTCAGTTCTACTATAGTGTAAAGCTGTCGGAATCATAAAAGCCCTCAACGTCATGATTGATGTTAAGGGCTTTTTTATATGGCAGATTTTGATTTTAAATGATTTTAGATTTTAATAATATCTATTATCGATGATTCTATTGAGCCTGTTCCATCATTTCAGAATGTTCATCGTGGTTCATGTTGATCGCGCCATCACTCATATCATGCATACTATGATCCATACCTTGGGGAGTTGTGCTGTTATCAGTTGGCATCATATGATGGCTGCTGTGATCCATATTTGTATCCATCGGCATATCCATCATTTGTGAATCGCTCATTTGCATATGATCGCCTTGCATGGTGGACATATCATGGCCCCCATGCATGCTAGACATTGCTATAGGGACAAACACAACGGCTAAGCCAGATAATACCATGACAGCACCATTAAGCTGTCTCAAGCGAAAACGTCCAATCTTGTCACGTAACCAGCCAACGGTTTCGTGCGTGGCGACTAGCATCGGTACGGTTCCTAAGCCAAACACAAACATGAGTGCTGCACCGCTTAGTGGATTGTGAGCGACCACTGCAAGTAATAATGCACCATAAACCAATCCGCAAGGCAAAAATCCCCAAAGCAGTCCAGCCGTTAATGCTCGCGGAAAGGTATTGAGTGGAAATACTTTTTGACGAAGTGGGCTGAGATATTGCCAAAATCGCATACCAAAACGCTCAAGATTTTTTAAAAATGGTGCGCCAAGCATGGTCACGCCGACGAACACTAACACCAAGCCTAGCAAGATACGTGGCGTACTATTACCTTTCATTAAGGGTTCTAGCACAGTGGTGCCAATCAGGCCTGCCATCAAACCCAAAAATGCGTAACTGGTTAAACGACCTAAATGGTAAGTTGCCACAAGAGCACGGCGCTTGGTAGGGCTGACGTCTTTCATCGATAGCCCAAATGCTGTCACCAGACCGCCACACATGCCTAAGCAATGCGGTGAACCAAAAAATCCCATCAGTAGTGCCGCAACAAGTAAAGCGGTGGTCATGGGGCGATTCTCCTAAAAAATGAAAAGCAAACCTACGCATACAATCGGCATTTAACCAACACTTAACAGTAGGCTGCGCAGATAGTCCAAGCCTTGATAAGTGGTTACGGCATCCACCTCGTTCAATGTACTAAGTCGTACTATTTGCGCTCGGTTGCCATATATTACACTTTAAATAGCTTCTACTATAGATAAGGTGGCTCAATGCTAGCTTTTTGGCTGTTTATCAAGGTCAGCATGATCAATTGACTCTGTATCAGGATGGCTCACCTTATCATCAGCGACTATATCAGTCACTGTGGTATCGTCATTCTGCGAAATAGGCGCTGAGTAATCATGAGCCTGTATGGTTTGCCGTCGCTCTTGGCGATCATCCAATATGATGCGCTGTGATGCATTGTCCAAATCTTCAAACTGGTTTGATTTGACCGCATAGCGTACCGCCCAAATGGCAACCACAAACAGCATGAGACTTAATGGAATTAACAAAAATATACTGAGCATGGTAACTCTCTTAAATAGCATTTTCTTTTATTATTATACACTCATCACAAGTATAGTGGATGACCGGTAGTGATTAGGGTAAGTTCTCAAAAGATATTGAACTGGCTACCTGCTGGTATTGAACTTTATTCGTCAGGTTTTTTTGCTGCGTTACCTCTAGGGGTTAACAGCTGCTGTGAGGTCACGTCGTTGGCATGACGACAATTCATTTGAGGACGTATCACATCGCGTAAATAAGCAGCAACCTCATAAACAGCGCGTCGAGAATGACTTAAGTTTTGCGCAGGTTTCATCCAGTCACGGCTCACTGGTAAAGGGGCGCTAAGTGGTGTGCTATTGATACCGTTTAAGGCAAACTGTCTACGAGCACGTGCCATATGGTAGCTGTCAGTAATGAGATACACATGATGCAGTGGAATACGTTTGGCGGTAAAACGCGCATTTTCGCAGGTATTCATACTGGCATTTTCACTTATCAGCCCATCAATACCATGCTCAATGAGCCATTGACCAAGCCACGGCGCTTCAGCACCGCTTAGTACAATAGGTAGGGGTAAGTCGTGATAAGCGCTGGCAGCGGTACGGGCACGGTTGAGGCTGTAGCTATTAAGAATAATCTGATTGTCATGATCGTTGGTTAGTCCGCCGCCTAACACCACATAAGCGGTAGGCGGTGAACTCAAGGCAGCAGAGGGTAAACTGGGCAATGGCAAAAGCGTAAATAGATAAACAATCGCTTGGGAGAACAGCGGCGTGAATAGGCTGATGAGTACTAAAATAACAGTCGTTGAACCAAGTAAAAAGGTAATATTAATAATGCGAAATAGCTTTATCATACGCTCAGCTGAACGCAGGTAATAACGCCATAGTCGCTTAGATAATAGCCGCTTAGACCACATGCTCATCATACCCAATAGAGCCGTCAGTATTTACCCAAACTGGCTCACGCGCTAACTGAATCGCAAATTTTTCATAAACCGTATCGACGATATGTCGTTGGGCATCTGCTACATCATCTTGAGTGGCGTGATAAGGGGCATGATTGGTCAGCACCAAGGCTTGCTGCTGATGGGTGACAATCGGTGCAATACCCCCACCTTTTAAGCCTGTCTGTTCAATCAACCAGCCTGCCGCAACCTTTACCATGGCATCAGGCATAGCGTAGCCGACGATAGCAGGGTAGGTTGATTGTAAAGCAGTAAAGTGTGATTGAGGAATAATGGGGTTTTGAAAAAAGCTACCACAATTTGGCAGTTGCTTGGGGTTAGGGAGTTTCTGTCGACGAATATCGATAATCGCTTGCATGATATCCGCAGGCACTGGCTGCGTACGATCGTCTTGCTCGGCATAGCGTTGTGCAACGGTTTGCACATCACCATAGCTGGTTAGGATTTTGGTTGCATCGGTATGTAATCTGAATCCAACACAGCTGATTAACCAAGTATTAGGCGCACGTTTAAAAATGCTGTCACGATAGCCAAACTCGCAGTCCGTGGCTGTGAGATGATGCCAAGTTTGAGTGGGTAAGTGATAGGCTCGTACATACTGTAAGCAGTCTTCTAGTTGGACACCATAAGCACCGATATTTTGTACGGGTGCCGCACCAGTTAGCCCCGGGATTAGTGCCAGATTTTCTAGCCCATACCAACCTTGACTGACCGTATACACCACCAAGTCATGCCAGTTTTCACCTGCCATTACTGCGATATCGACGTGGCTATCTGTCTGAGCGGTTAGGCTGATGCCGCGCATTTGGGGCTGCAATACGATAGCATTCAGATGCGCTGGCAATAACACATTACTACCGCCAGACAACACAAATAATGGCTTGTTTTTCGCTATGTCTTTTGTATAATTTGCCATAAAATCGTCAAGCTGTGCTTCAGTCGTCAGTGTCACGACAGTATCCGCGACACAGGCTAAGGCCATGGTATTACCATGTGACAAATCGACTAATTCACGGGTCAATAAGCTCGCTGGCAAATCAGTGGTCATGGCAAATTGAGTACTAGAATCCAAGCGTGAAACTGAGGTCATAACATGGCCCATGTGGCAGATAGATAATGGATTACACAGTGTTTATTATAAAGGATGAAAGATATAAAGGTGGTAGAAAGTTAGCTTTATCGTTAGCAAGCTTTCCAGCTTTCAATCCACGCTTGTGCGCTTGACTCAATACGCTCAATTACCTCTTCAAAGTCGTCACCATCGCCTTTATAAGGATCTGGCACATCGTCGCCGCCATAAGTAGGATCTTCCTCACTAAATAAAGCCAACTTAGCCAAATTATCTTCTGTTTCTATTAAGCTGTCTTTGATGGCTTGTAAATCAGCTAAATTCTGTGTATCCATCGCTAGAATTAAATCAAAATTACGAAAGTCATCGGCACTGACTTGGCGGGCGATCAGTTTATTGATTTTATAACCATGCGCTTTTGCATGGCGTTGCGAGCGAGTGTCGGGCGCATGACCAATATGCGAGTCACTCGTTCCTGCTGAATCTACTTTGATTGACAATCCAGCAATCGCTGCTTGCTGACGAAAGACTTCTTCAGCCGTTGGCGATCGGCAAATATTTCCCAAACAAACCAATAATACAGAAGACGGAGTACAGGTTTTCATCAGCATAATATGACCTTGTATAACAAAAAAACATGCTATAAGAGACCGGCATGTTGGTGCGGCTTTTATTAGCATGCAATTAATTAAGTAAATCGGCCGTCAGCGTAACGGTTAATGCCTTGAATGGCAAGAGTAGAAGCTAAACAATACGGTCATCTGTTCACGAATTTTCGATGATATTATTTATAATCTAAGGTCGTGCTTTGACCAGCTTATTCTTGTTTGTGCTTAAAGCGTTGAAGGTCACGGCGCTCTTTTTTGTTGGGTTTATTATCGGGCCGTGCAAGATTGGCAAGTTTGCGCTGCTCAGCATGATAAGCGCGGCGCTCTTCGCTTTCTTCAGTCTCTGAATACAAAACTTCAGCAGCGAGCGCATTACCACGTTGCGCCGTTAGTGCTTCAACGACGACGGTCTTTTCAGTCATGGCAGTGGCTGAGCCTTGACGAATCTGTAGTTCATCGCCAACCATAATCTCTTTACTGGTCTTTACGCGGCTACCCGCATAATGTACCCGTCCGCTTTCGATGGCTTCTTTGGCGAGATTACGTGTCCGATAAAATCGTGCTGCCCACAACCACTTATCGAGACGCATACGCACGACATCAGGTTGGCTATGGCTAGGCTGATTGTGGTTTTTGTTGTGTTTACTCATCAAAACCTCATAGATATCCATAAAGTAAGATAATATTAATGGTGCTTTTTTTGCAAATTGAAAGAGCCTTGCGCTATCAAAATGTTTAAAAATAGATTCTTATGGTAAAGAGAGAAAGTCTCGTCTTAGCCATTATTCTGATTGGCAACTTTCATCGCCATTTCTGCCGCATCATTTGTCTTTAACTGCGCTAAACCGTTAATCACACCTGTGATATTTTCTACGGTTTTATTTTGGCTTAATTTAAATTGGGCTTGTATAGAATCGATGGGCAGCTTAAAGCCAATAATCCCTCGGCACATAGCATCGATATAAGTAGCAGGTGCCTCATCTAATGACCAAGGATGGTCGGATAGCACCTCTTGCTGCGCAGTCATGGTTGCTAATATCCATTTCAGCGTATCGGTGTCTTCAAGCAGTTCAATTTTGGATTGAATATGGACGCTTTGATAGTTCCAAGTGGGCACTTCTTTATGGGTTTTCGCTTTACTAGGATACCAGTTGGGGCTGATATAATGTCCAGAATCTTGAAAAATAATTAACCACGCAGTATCTGGTAAGGCGTTCCGATAAATAGGGTTTTTACGACCGAAATGACCGTAAAGATAGCCGTGCTGAGCATTAGAGTTAATATCAGAATCAGAATCAGAATCAGAATCAACACCAACACCAACACTAGCATCAGGCATAAAGTTATCGTTATGCCAGAAGAGCGGTATATGGCAGGCTTCGATGCCATCTTTGGTTTGAGCAACCAAGGTCGCTAAGGGGTTGGCTGCGATAAATCCAATGATATTTTCTAGGTTTTCTTCGGCAAAAATAGCAGGAATATGCATGCTGTTCTCAGTTTATATTTGATATAAAATCAGCGACACCACTGCTGCTCACATGGGATACCATCATTATTACCATCCATTTTGGTATTCGGGCAGTGTTGTACAAAGTAAGTGGCTTCTGCGCATGACGTCATCTGAGAGCAATGCTTTCTGCCATCACAGGTAAAGCTTGATGCTGACGACGTGAGTACTGGTTTTACTGCCGAGACTGATGTTGACGTTGCATCTGAATCGACGTACGTTGGCGGTATGTCATCCAGATCAGTTGAGGTAAAAGCAGCGTCAACTGGAGTATCAGTCGCAACGTCAGCAATAGGGTTACTGGTCGTGTTTTTAGGTTGCAGCATCTTATAACCCAAAAGTGCTAAAACCAGTAATAATACAAAGATCAATATCTTTTGAGTCACACTTTACCACCTCATCATGGTCGCTATGAATTAATGAAAGCTACTAATGCATAATCACTGTTCATTCATCAATGGCGGCTTTTTAGTGATTAACAAACAGCCATTGATGGATTGATAGTCTATTTTTATTTCAAAAATAATTGATAGCCAATATTGTCATTGAGCATGGTGCAGTCATAGCCGATATCGAGTAACGCGTCTTGTAATTGACGAGAGTTACCCTCAGACGCTTGCAAACCGACCAATACGCGACCCTCGGCGGCACCATGATTGCGATAATGAAACAAAGTGATATTAAAGTCATCACCCAGTTTTTCTAAAAACTTCAGCAATGCCCCTGGACGTTCAGGGAAAACCACACTTAATAATTGCTCGTTTGCAACATGCGCATGACCACCAATCAAATGGCGGATATGTGATTTGGCAATATCATCATCGGTCAAATCATGAGCTGTATAGCCATCAGCTGCCAATTGGGTGCGAATGGTTTTACGCTCTTTGTCGCCTTCTTTTAGTGCGATACCGACAAATATTGATGCAGGTTCCATAGAGTCAGGTGATTTTTTACTATCGGCGCGATAATTAAACTCAGTGATATTGCGTCCATGTAAGCTACGGCAGAAATTTAAGAAAGCGCCTGTCTGCTCAGGAATCGTCACACCAAAGATGGCTTCTTTTTTCTCACCAATTTCAGTACGCTCAGCGATATAACGTAGGCGGTCAAAGTTCATATTGGCACCGCAAATAATACCGACGCAGTTTTTACCTTGCAGATTATGGGCTTCGATATATTTTTTCATACCAGCAACGGGTAACGCGCCCGCAGGCTCAACGATACTGCGATTTTCTTCAAAGATGTCTTTAACCGCCGCACATACTTCGTCATTGGTACAAGTCACCACTTCAGGCTCGACTAAAGGACCTGATTTATCACTCTTTTGCATGCGGACAATTTCAAATGGCAATTCGCCGATTTGAGCAACTGCCACGCCATCGACGAACAGTCCAACTTGCTCAAGCTTAACGCGCTCATTGGCTTCAAGAGCCGCTTTAAGAGAAGCTGATTGCTCTGCTTCCACCGCAATCACTTTGACATGCGGCGCAACTTCGCCCAAAAATGCCGCGACACCTGAGATGAGACCACCACCGCCAACCGCGACGAACACATAATCCATATTGCGCCATTGCTGAGTTAGCTCAAGACCAATGGTACCTTGTCCGGCAATCACCAATTCATCATCGTAAGGTGGGATAAAGGTCAGACCTTCTGTTTCAGCGCGATTGATTGCATAACGGTTGGCTTCATCGAAGCTATCACCATACAAATCGACATTGCCGCCAAGCGCCTTTACTGCATCTACTTTAATGTCAGGTGTAGTGGTGGGCATCACGATGATATTGTTTAGGGCAAGTTTACGGGCAGAATAAGCAACCCCTTGGGCATGATTACCTGCTGAGGCGCAAATGACGCCGCGTACTTTTTGCTCATCACTTAACTGACTAATTCGATTATAGGCACCACGCAATTTAAAGGATTTGACCGGTTGCAAGTCTTCGCGTTTAAAACGAATGTCATTAGCAAAACGTTGGGTCAGCTTGGGTGCCGCTTCAAGTGGTGTTTGAATTGCCACGTCATAGACGGTGGCTTGCAAGATGGCTCGTACCCAATGTGACAACATAATGTTCCCTAATAAAAAGTGTGGATGAATAGAAAATTAAATAGATTAGCCTATGCTGATTTTAACGGTCTTGCAAGACCCTATTGCAGTTTTTGCAGCGATTTCAATTTTTGATGAAAGATAGGGTGATTTTATCTCAATATTTTTTAAATAAAATATTGAATTATTTCCATATGTCTGTATTATTGGACATATGGAAATAATAAATGCTATCGCCAGCTTTGCTGCGCTCTCTCAAGATACTCGTCTCAAGGCTTTTAGGTTGCTCGTCAGCCAAGAGCCCGTTGGTCTGCCAGCAGGTGAAATTGCTCGCAAACTGTCTGTGCCACATAACACGATGTCAGCACATTTATCGGTGCTGGCTCGTGCAGGGTGGGTGGTGTCTCAACGGCACAGTCGGCAGATAATTTATCGCGCCTCACTGTCACATATGGAGGAGGTTATTCAGTTTCTATTGCAAGATTGTTGTGCGGGACATCCAGAATTGTGTGCGTCTCTTATGGACAGTTTGAGCGGATGTGAGCGTGCCAAACCTGCTGATGCAGACAGTCTTTCAAACAATCAGTAAGCCCATAACTGATTTAACAAACCTCTTTATTACTAGGGCGTGTCCTCATTTTTAGCTCATTTAGTCAATTTTTTTAAGATTGAGGACATACCCTAAGCATATTCATAAATATAGGTAAAATTACTATGACATCACTAATTTTTCACAATCCAAAATGCGGTACGTCTCGCAATACATTGGCCATCATGAAAGCATCAGGCGAAAATCCAGAAGTAATTGAATACCTTAAAACCCCGCCAAGCCGTGATTATTTAGTTGAGCTGTTGGCAAAGATAAACCTTTCACCAAGAGAGCTGTTACGAAGCAAAGAGCCTGTCAATGATGAGCTAGGATTAGACAATCCTGAATTGTCTGATGATCAAATCATTGATGCGATGATTGCCCATCCCATTTTAATCAATCGTCCTATCGTGGTCACCAATAAAGGCGCAGCATTATGCCGCCCATCTGAGCGCGTATTTGAGTTGTTAGAGAATCCCGTGAGCAGCTTCACTAAAGAAGATGGGGAAGTGATTTATCATGGCAAATAAAACAACAGATTTAGATGTGATCGATTTGTGTGATTTGCCCAATATCGATGTAGACAGTATACAGCCTATTGATATTGAGTCTTTAATTGGTGCAAATGACCCGCGCCATGCGCCAAGAATATTGGTGCTATACGGCTCTCTACGCCAGCGCTCATTCTCTAAACTGGCCAGTGAAGAAGCGAGTCGTCTATTGCGTTGGTATGGTTGTGAGGTTCGAACCTTTGATCCGACGGGTTTACCATTGCCTGATGCTGTTGATGCCAATCATCCAAAAGTACAAGAGCTGCGAGAGTTGGCGCAGTGGTCAGAAGGTATGCTTTGGGTGAGCCCAGAGCGTCATGGCAGTATGACCAGTATTATGAAAGCACAAATTGACTGGATTCCATTGTCATTAGGTGGTGTACGTCCAACTCAAGGAAAAACTTTGGCAGTGATGCAAGTCAGCGGTGGCAGTCAAAGCTTCAATACGGTTAACCAATTGCGCATTCTTGGGCGTTGGATGCGGATGATTACCATACCCAATCAGTCCTCTATTCCTAAAGCTTTTTTGGAATTTAACGACGATGATCGTATGGATAAGTCTCCTTTATATTTGCGTCTCGTGGATGTTTGTGAGGAGTTGGTGAAATTCACTTGGCTGACCCGTGGACGCTCAGCCTATCTGACTGACCGTTACTCTGAACGGGTAGAAAGCGCAGAGGAGCTGTCGCAGCGCGTCAATCAAAAATCACTCTAATGTATCCTCTCATCATTCATTTTCTCATACTTGCTCTTACATAATTGTTCTTATAATAATTAAGCCTAAAAAGGTTACTCAATGATCGCATTGATTATATTTATCGTGACTTTGGTTTTAGTGATATGGCAGCCCAAAGGACTGGGTATTGGCTGGAGTGCAATGGGCGGCGCATTGATTGCCTTAGCTTTTGGCGTGGTAAAGCTCTCCGATATTGGTATTGTGTGGGACATCGTTTGGGATGCGACTTTTACCTTTGTGGCGCTTATCATCATCTCGCTTATCTTAGATAAAGCAGGATTTTTTGGCTGGGCAGCACTGCATGTGGCTAGGCTTGGCAATGGGCAAGGACGTTTGCTATTTCCTATGATTGTGATTTTAGGCGCGTTTATCTCGGCATTTTTTGCCAATGATGGGGCAGCATTGCTATTGACCCCGATTGTCATCGCTATCTTGCTGCGACTTAAATTTTCACCACCATCTGCTTTGGCATTTATCATTGCGACTGGCTTCATTGCTGATACCGCAAGTCTGCCGTTAGTCACTTCTAATCTGGTCAATATCGTTAGTGCCAATTATTTTGACATTGGTTTTGGCCGTTATGCAGCAGTGATGATACCGGTCAATATTGTTTCTGTATTGGCGACGCTGGCCGTATTATGGGTGGTCTATGCACGGCACATTCCAAAACACTACTCCATTGCTGATTTGAGTGCACCCGAGTCTGCGATTGAAGATCCGTTGGTCTTTAAAGCAGCCTTTCCGCTGCTCGCGTTGCTACTTATTGCCTACTTTACGACTGAGTCATTCGGCATTACTATCTCCTTGGTGACAGGAGTGGCGGCGTTACTGTTAATGGCTATCGCAGGTCGCTGGTGGCAAGGAGGGCGTGATGCCGTTGTTTCTGTATCTGATATCCTGCGTCAAGCACCTTGGCAAATCGTATTATTTTCCATCGGTATGTACTTGGTTGTTTATGGCTTGGGCAATGCAGGATTGACTGCCTATGGTGCTCAAGTTTTGAATTGGTTGGGGCAGCAGGGTATGGTCATCGCAACAGTAGGAACTGGATTCCTCTCCGCTATTGTAGCCTCTGTCATGAATAATATGCCGTCTACTTTAGTAGGTGCATTGGCGATTGATAGTGCGCAAGTACCTGCTGCCACTCGCGAGCTCATGATTTATGCTAATGTGATTGGTAATGATTTGGGGCCGAAATTCACACCTATCGGTAGCCTTGCGACTTTATTATGGCTCCATGTATTGGCAGAAAAAGACTATAAAATCAGTTGGGGGCAGTATATGAAAATTGGACTGCTTATTACCCCGCCCGTACTATTGGTCACGCTACTGGCTTTGGTTGTTTGGTTGCCTTATCTATCTACATTTTAAAATTTGAGTGAATGTCTTGCGATTAGCGTGGCTATTACGCTGACATCCATTAAGCGCATCGGGTATAATGGCGGCGCATTTTACCTTTTTACCCTTTACTTTTTTTAAAGCGATACGTTTATTTTGCCAAGGATTTATGATGAGTGATCAGCAAGCACAAAAGCAAGCCGCAGCCAAAGCGGCTCTAAGTTATATCGAAGATGACATGATACTTGGAGTAGGCACAGGCAGTACGGTCAACTGTTTGATTGAATTATTGCCAACTGTAAAGCTTGCTGGCGCGGTGGCTAGCTCACAGGTCACTGAAGACAAACTTCGTGCCCTTGGTATTGAGATAGTGGATTTAAACTTTGCTGGTACGCTTGATATTTATATCGATGGGGCAGATGAGGTCAATGAGCATTTGCAATTGATAAAAGGCGGCGGCGGCGCGCTCACTCGTGAGAAAATCGTGGCAGCGGCTTCTAACAAATTTATATGTATGGTTGATGAGAGCAAAAGCGTTGAGGTGCTAGGTCGCGAGTTTCCTGTTCCTATTGAGGTACTGCCGCAAGCACGTTCTTATGTCGCACGGCAATTAGCCCGTATGGGCGGTGAGCCAGTTTACCGCGAAGATTTTGTGACTGATTATGGCAACGTCATCTTAGATACTTATGATTTGGATGTTAGTAATCCGATAGCGCTTGAGAAAGAGCTGAATAATATTGTGGGTGTCGTGTGTAATGGTATTTTTGCGGCCAATCAAGCTGATGTATTGCTGAAAGCAGGTAGTAATGGTGTGACGACACTTATTCGTTAAAAAATGCTTACTCGTTAAAAATCGGTTAAGCAGTGGCTTATCGTTCATCATAAAATAAAAAGGCAGATCATACTAAATGTGGTCTGCCTTTTTCGTACTTACTCTTCCATAAATAGATTATGGCGATATTTTTTAAAGTTTAATTTTATCTTTTAACAAAAATTCCATCAAGGCTTTTTGTGCATGTAAGCGATTTTCAGCTTCATCCCATACCACTGAGCGTGGATCGTCAAGCATATCATGAGAGATCTCCTCACCACGATGCGCGGGTAGACAATGCATAAATACCACTTCAGGATCGGCTTTATCCAATAGCGATGGCGATACTTGATAAGCGGCAAAACGGCGCGCACGAGTATTTTGTTCAGACTCTTGTCCCATGCTTGCCCATACATCGGTGACAATTAAATTTGAATCTTTCGCGGCTTCTTGTACGTTTTCGACAATACTGACGCAATGCGAGAAGCGTTTCATCAGCTCAGGGTCAGGCTCAAACCCATAAGGCGCAGCGACGCGTAGCTCAAAGCCAAACTGATGGGCTGCTTGCATATAGGATGCACACATATTATTGCCATCACCAACCCAAGTAACGATTTTATTTTCGATACTTCCACGGTGTTCATAATAGGTTTGCATATCAGCCAGTAGCTGGCAAGGATGAAATTCGTCAGTTAAAGCATTAATAATAGGCACGCTTGAGTATTCAGCAAAGGTTTCAACTTTTTCGTGACCAAAGGTACGAATCATGATGATATCGACCATGCTCGATATGACACGAGCGGAGTCTTCTAGCGGCTCACCACGCCCAAGCTGGGTATCATTTGGCGACAAAAAGATAGCACTACCACCAAACTGACCCATACCTGTCTCAAATGAGATGCGCGTACGGGTTGAGGATTTTTCAAATATCATGCCAAGCGTACGACCAACAAACGGCTGATATATCTCGCCTGCGTGTTGCATCTTGCGTAATTCGCTGGCGCGTTTTATAAGGTTTTCTAATTCTTGTTTGGTTAAATCAGATAAGGTCAAAAAATGGCGCAAACTCATAGTAATCCTAGCAGTCGATCGCAGTCAGTGAAACGTCATCAGTCTTTAATAGCATCGCGTCAGTGCGTATGCTGGGGTGACAACAAACTTTTAGTATAGCGCAATTAGGCTTAATGTAAATGTCCAATTTGCCGTGATTTATAAGTCTGGCAAACAGACATTACATGAATAGTGATAAGGTCAGCATAATTATACTTGTATGCGATTTGGGCGAATGCTTAGGCGGCATAGTAGCTCATAGCTAATCGTACCAGCATGCGCGGCGACTTCATCGACGTGCGGGGCATCGCCCCACAGAATTACTTTACTGTCTAACGCAATGTCTTCTGGCGCGGTACTGACATCAATGACAATCATATCCATTGCCACGCGTCCAATGACTGCGCATCGATAGCTTTGATCGTTGGTAGTATCTATAACAGTGACATAGGCTTCATCGCTGATGACGCGAGGGTAACCATCGCCGTAGCCGACACTCACCAGCGCTGTTCTAGTGTCTTTCTGCGCTGTCCAACGACTGCCATAGCCAATAGCATTGTCTGCCTGAACTGTTTGCAGGGCGATAATTTGTGCGCTGAAATCCATCGCTGGCTGTAAGTCTAACTCATGCGCGCTTTTATCAATGACAGGGGCGCTACCATATAAAATAATGCCGGGACGTACCCAGTCATAATGATGCTCTGGAAAATTAACGATACCGGCTGAATTGCATAATGAGCCTTTGATATCGTTGCTAATAGTCTCTTGCAAAGTGCTTAATACATCTGAAAAACGCTGAATTTGCATTGAATTTAATGGATGAGTGCTGTCATCGGCATTAGCAAAATGCGTGGCTAGTATCAGCTGATATCCCGCTTCATGCAGGCGCTTAGCCGCTGCCATAATACCTTCAGCGTTGAAGCCTAGACGATTCATACCAGTATTATATTTAAGCCAAACCACTCTGGTCGCACTACTGGCTGGTGGGATATTGTCGAGTGCCCACTGCAATTGCGGTGCATGATGAATCACGCAGCTAATATCATGCTCAATGGCTTGCTGCCACTCATCAGCGGTAAATGCCCCTTCAATCAAACCAATCGTTTTGTCCCAGCCTAACTGCCGAGCTTCTAGCGCCTCAGTCAAGGTTGCAACACCAATACCGTCTGCTTGTTGCAATGCAGGCAATACCGCTGCTACGCCATGTCCGTAAGCGTTGGACTTGACCATGGCTAGGACTTTAGAGTTTGATGCCATTTTCTTAACTTGGTTTAAGTTGTGAGTAATGGCTTGTGGTTTGATTGTGATAGTACGCATAATTGGCTTCTTTATAAGTAGAATTATGAAATTATAAAGCCAGTACTGCATTAATTAGGCTAATGCAGCACTGGCTATTTTATTAAAAACTATTTGTTCGCTTATGATTAAGCTTCAGTTTTTATCAGGCTGATTTCTATTAGGCTTAAGTTTTATAAGATTGATTACTCGTCATTCTCGAAACTGACGTTTTGATAGTATTCTGGCGTTAGGTTAATAAAGCGGGTAAATTGCCCTTCAAAGCCCAAACGTATAGTGCCGATAGGGCCGTTACGCTGTTTACCAATGATGATTTCAGCCACGCCTTTGTGGTCTGTATTCTCATTATAAACCTCATCACGATAGATGAACATAATCAAATCGGCATCCTGCTCAATCGCACCCGATTCACGCAAATCCGACATGATAGGACGCTTGTTAGGGCGGTTTTCTAGACTACGGTTAAGCTGTGATAAGGCAATAACAGGGCATTCAAGCTCACGTGCTAGCGCTTTGAGACTCCGTGAAATCTCAGAGATTTCCCCAACACGGTTGCCATCTAGGTTTGGCACTTTCATCAACTGGAGATAATCGACGACGATAGCGCCAAGCTTGCCGTCATGGTTTTTGGCGATACGGCGGCAGCGTGAACGCATCTCAGAGGGTGGCAAAGCAGTACTATCATCAATATAGAGATGCTTTGATTGCAAGTGCTGAATGGCGTTCATCATTTTTGCCCATTCGTCTTCGTTCATTTGCCCAGAACGCAGATGCGTCTGATTAATCGCGCCCCATGAGGACAGCAAACGCATGACGATAGACTCAGCAGGCATCTCCATCGAAAATACCACAACAGGCAGATCTTCGTTAAATAAAATACCTTCTGCCAAGTTCATTGCAAAAGTGGTTTTACCCATAGAAGGGCGCGCAGCCACAATGATTAAGTCACCTGCCTGCAAGCCTTGGGTTTTATTATTCAACTCAGCAAACGGCGTCTGCAAACCAATCATGCCATCGGGATTGGATTTGAGTTCTTGAATCTTATCAATAACATTGGTCAAAACAGCCGTAATGCCCACAGGTCCACGCTGTTCAGCGCGTTTATTGTGCTGCTCATTGATGCTAAATATCTTACCCTCAACACTGTCTAAAATATCACTGACGGTTTGGTCTTTAGGATTATAGGCGAGCGTAAGCATCTCATTGCCAGTCGTAATCAGTTGGCGTAGAGTAGATAGTTCACGGACGCGCTGAGCATAGGCGGTCAGGTTAAACAAGGTCGCAGGGCTTTGGCTCAAAATATCTGCCAAGTAGCTATCGCCGCCTGCACTTTTAAGGAGTTTTTGTGCTTCTAGCCAGTCGTGTACCATGACCGTATCATAGGGTTCGTTGACTGCCGCTAAATGAGCAATAGCATCAAAAATATACTGATGTCGCCCTGCATAAAAATCATCTTTGGTAACGATATCAGCAATCTTGTCGTACGCCTCTTCGATACTCATTAAGGACGCGAGCAATGCCTTTTCAATATCGATATTGTGCGGCGGTGTCTGATTGAGTAAGTCGTCGGTTTTTTCGTTGTCTGCCATGATTGCCTAATGTGTCAAAAGTCGATATAAAAGAGGGTATAAATGGGTATGTGACATCAGGGTTTTATTGGGTGCTGATACAGCAAATAAAACGCCACGTGCCACTATAATTGAAGTACCAAAACCTGAGCTCGGTGTTTACTGGTAAATGCTATAATGAAAAGCGAAAGTTTAACACATAATAGGTTTTTTTCGGCACCCATAGACAACTATCTATTCTAGATGACAGTTGTAATAAGTAAAAAATTATCTATACAATATAAGTGTCAGTACTTATTTTTCCCATAAAAAATACAATAAAATTCACGACTCAATATAAATATAAAGGCGTAGTTACGATGCAAGATATACAAAAAAAATTGCCATTATTAATCACAACTGGTGAGCCTGCTGGTATTGGAATGGATATCGTGCTGCTATTAGCGGCTGAGGGTAAATTGCAAGATTTTGAACGCCCAATTTGGGTCACTGCCGATAGCACTGCTATGACAAAGCGCGCAGATGAGTTGGTTGCAGCTGGCGTGCTGACAAATTCACCTATCTGGCAAACTATTGATATCGATGCCGATGACTTTAATTTTAACGTTGTAGAGCAGATGTTGCAGCCAGATACTGACGTGGATAGTTCTTTTATTCTGCTTAATATATCTTGTGCTGAGCCAGTTGTCTGCGGACAAATTAACACGCGCAATTCAGCAATGGTTGCTAAGCAGTTAGACGTTGCCCATCAGTTGGCAACCAACAAAATAGTGGCGGCTATCGTCACTGGACCATTGCAAAAGTCTGCATTGATAGAAGCTGGTATTAAGCTATTAGATGGCACGATGTTTAGCGGTCATACAGAGTTTTTTATGCAGCAAAGTGGCTGTGATAAAGTGGTTATGATGCTCGCCAATCAAGCCATGAAAGTGGCGCTTGTTACCACTCATTTACCACTAAAAGATATCCCTGCTGCAATCACGTCTGACAATGTACGCCAAACCGTACAAATTGTCGTCGATGAGATGAAAGCAAAATTTGGCTTAACGCAACCACGTATTTTAGTCTGTGGTCTCAATCCACATGCAGGCGAGGGTGGGTATTTAGGTATAGAAGAGATTGAAATTATCAATCCAGTCTTGCAAGAATTTATCAAAGCAGGCGTAGACATATCAGAGGCGATGCCAGCGGATACCTTATTTACACCCAGACATCTAGCCAACTGTGATGCGGTGATTGCGATGTATCATGACCAAGGGTTGCCGGTGCTGAAATCACATGGTTTTGGTGATACGGTCAATCTTACCTTAGGACTGCCGTATATCCGTACCTCGGTTGATCATGGGACTGCGCTTGATTTAGCGGGGCGCGGCAATGCTAGTGCCACTAGCTTGTATCAAGCATTAAAAATGGCAAACGAGATGGCAGATAAACCGCTTATTAAATAGACCTCTTGCATAAGCCGGCACCTTAGCGACATTTATCACGCAGTATTGGGTAACTTTAGTGTGAGTAATGGCTATTTATGAATTATCAAACAGGGTTTAATATAATTGGTTCCACCATAGCAGTCTGTTATAAGTGGTCTATTAATAGGTTTAGAGGGCTGAAATAGCTGGTTCTGCTAGGGTATATCCTAAAAGATCCATTCTATGATACTAAATTGCTAAGATTGTCGGGGATTCAGCATTCTGAGATAATGTAAGATGGTATATCTGAACTGAAAGCAAAGCGCTATTTGCATGCTCACTAAATTATCAGTACATCTATCAGAATAAATGAGAAGCCCTAGAATGAAACAATCTTTTCAGACCCTGTTAAATCAAGTGGGACTTACCGCTTTAGTGACAGCATCATTACTATCTGGAACAGTACAAGCAGCAGATAACAATGACCATCTAAAGAGCACCGTTGATCAACAAGCCAAATTACTAATGAATGAGCATGATATTTCAGGGATGTCTTTTGGCGTCATCATCGATGGCAAATCACATTTTTATCATTATGGTTTGGCTGATAAGAAAGCCAAAATACCTGTCTCAGAAAACACTATTTTTGAGCTAGGCTCAATCAGTAAGACGTTTGCTGCTACCTTAGCCAGTTATTCAGAATTAAATGGCACACTTACATTAGAAGATACTGCTGATAAATATATTCCCTACCTAAAAAACAGCACCATTGGCAACACCAAGCTTATAAACTTAGTTACCTATTCAGCTGGCGGTCTGCCGTTACAAGTACCTGATGAAGTCAAAAACAATAAAGAGTTGCTTAGTTATTATAAATCTTGGCAGCCAGTCTTTTCTGTCAACTCAAAGCGTTTATATTCCAATGCCAGCATAGGATTGTTTGGTTATATATCGGCATTGAGCATGGATGCTGATTACACACAATTGATGGAAGAAAAAATACTGCCGTCACTCAATATGCCCAACACCTTTATCAATGTGCCTAATGACAAAATGGCGGATTATGCGTTTGGTTATAATGCTGTTGGCGATGCTATCCGAGTCAATCCTGGCATGTTAGACGCTGAAGCCTATGGCATTAAATCCACCATTAAAGATATGACGCAGTTTATGGCGGCGAATATGGGGCTGGTGCCGCTGGATAAAGATATTCAGCAAGCGTTAGACAATAATAGAAAGGGTTACTATCAGGCGAGTACTTTTACCCAAGGGTTAGGATGGGAGATGTACTCTTATCCTACTCAGCTAAATACCTTACTCGAAGGTAACTCAATGGATGTGGTGCTAAAGCCTCAAGCCATTAAAATAGACAATCATCCAACGTCTATTTTAAACAACGTCTGGGTCAATAAAACAGGCGCTACTAATGGGTTTGGTGGCTATATCGCTTATATTCCTGCCGAAAAATCAGGCATTGTCATTCTGGCAAATAAAAACTATCCCAATGCAGATAGGGTCAAAGCAGCGTATACGATTTTAGAGAGTGTGATAACTCATTGATTAAGCATGAGTCACAAAGCAACCTTATAAAAACGACCTTCCACTAATAACCCAGCTAGATGCTGGGTTTTTTACGTTCAACTTTTAAGAGCAACCTTCCACCAAATAAATCGCTTCTGGTATACCAATATCTATGCTTTCTACCTCACCTTTTAATAGGTTTTTATGCTCTGCTGTCCACTCAGTCGCCTTAATCATAGAATCACTCAGCTTTTGACCACCCTTGACATGATATTCAATTTGTAGGGGTAACTTATCCTGTTTATTATTAAGCTCAATATTGTCATCTTTTAAGAATTCTCCAAGTGGGCTTTCTTTTATTACCTTGAAATTGACATTAGCAATCAGGTTATAGTAGTCACCATCAACCGCATATTTATCGATCTCGTAGCTAAGCTCGTCATTATGTGCTTTCATAACGTCTGTAGCGGAATTGCCAACGTTGATGTCTTTATAAAACGGGATACTTGGATCCTGAATATTAATCAGGGCAACCTTGTTGTCTATGATTTGATACAGCACAGAAGCACGTTTACCGTACTTTTTATCGATATAGCTCAGCTCTGGATTACTGACGTAATAGCATTTTTCGTTATCGCTCTTGGCTTTGGTCATTCCTAGGCTGCTTAGTAGTTCAGGAGTAATAACCTGACCAAAGCTTAGTTTCTGATACCCTGACGGGCTGACGATTTGTTCATCAGCTATATCTGTCGCTTTGTTAGTTTGGGCTTCATCTATAGCACTTGTATCTGTAGGTGCTGGATTGACAGGCATCTCATCATTCTCGATCATATCTTTGTCTATATTATTCGTTTGTGTAGTGTCATCGTTATTTGTAGATGAGGGCTGTAAGTCACAGCCTGTCATCTGTTGTACAGCAGCGATTAATAAAGTAGAAGCCATTGCCGTTCTAATTATCGGCAATGATGATTTTGAATGAAAAGTTAACATGGCTCAATTCCTGAATTCAGATCATTGATATTAATATATACCTCAATGAACCTTGTATAAACTGTTTTTCTTATGCTCAATTTCATTTAAGATAACGTCTAATCGGTGCGTCTATAGCGCACTAAAGACGAATAGAATATGTATGGTAAGCACACCATAAAGTACACCGTGAGTATTTCAGTGAGTTAAAACATTGATATCACTAGCCTACAGCAAAAGCTTCAAGTCCTCACTAGGGAACCATGCTTACTCTCATAATACTCTTATAATAAACGATTTTAGAAAAAAATAAGGCACTATGTCGATTGCGCTAATGTATGGGTAGTTTAACAATAAAATATCTCAAAAATACAGTGCAATTATGAGCTGTGTTATAATTCATCATTATAAAACTAGCACATTGCTGGCATTGCCATAGCGCTATAGCCCATTTATCTTTTACTCATTAAGACTTTTTTATGTCCAAAATTTCGTTTGATGCTCAGTCTATTACCAACAGCCTACGCGCTGCCAAACACCAACCGCGTAAGCGCTTTGGTCAAAACTTCTTACATGATCGCAGTGTCATCCGTGAGATTGTTGAGAGCATTCGCTTAGAGCGCGATGACAATTTGATTGAGATTGGGCCAGGGATGGGCGCACTGACTGAGCCATTATTGGCAGAAGTGGATGCGATGACTGTGGTCGAGCTGGATCGTGATTTGGCAGATAGTCTGCGTATTCGTATCGGTGCCAACAGCCATCCAAACTTTACGATCATCAAAGACAATGCCATGCATGTCGACTATCGCGAGCTGTATAGCGATGAGCGGGGCAAGCTCCGTGTGGTTGGTAATCTGCCGTATAATATTTCTACGCCTATCTTATTTCATTTGCTCAGTTATGCCGATGTGATTCAAGACATGCACTTTATGCTGCAAAAAGAAGTGGTCGAGCGTATCACCGCTGACGTTGGTAGCAAAACTTATGGTCGCCTATCTGTCATTATGCAGTATCACTGCCATACCGATTATCTACTGACTGTACCACGTGGTGCTTTTAATCCGCCACCAAAAGTAACCAGTGCGGTTTTTCGTTTGACGCCGCATATCACTAAGCCAATTGTGGCAGAAGATGAAGAGTATTTTGCCTTGGTGGTACGTGAAACCTTTAATCATCGCCGTAAGACACTGCGCGCCATCTTTAAAAAATCAACGTTATTACCAACACTCAGTGAAGCCGATTTTGCAGCGTGTGGTATTGATCCGCAAGCACGCCCTGAAACCTTAAGCGTAAAAGATTTTGTCAATTTGAGCAATCAGGCGAGCACGGTTCAGTTATAACATATTCTTTCTAGCAGCTATAAAAACAGTGAGAAGGGGCTGTTCTCATCGTTTAAATACGTGATGGTCATTGGATGGAAAAAATATTAGCCATTTACTATCATTTGTAAGCTGCTTAAAAGCGAGCAGTTAAAAATTATTGAGGGTTTATGAGTTTTCGTCATCAGTATGTCATCGGTGACCTGCAAGGTTGCTACGCGGCGTACCTTCATTTACTTGAAATATTGGATTTTGATCCTGCACAAGACAAGCTATGGTTTGCAGGGGACTTGGTGGCACGTGGTGAAGACTCGTTAAGTACCTTGCGTCATGTCAAAGCACTTTGCGAGCAAGGGACAGCCGCGACAGTACTCGGCAATCATGATATCAATTTGATCGCTGTCTGGCGCGGTGCGGCAAAGATTAAAAAAAAGGATCAGACAGCGCCTATTTTTGCTGCCGATGATTGCGATGAACTGCTTGAATGGTTACGTCATCAGCCAGTATTGGCTTTTCCTGATGAGCAGACGGTATTAGTTCATGCTGGTATTCCGCCACATTGGAGTATCGAAGATGCCGAAAAGTATGCGCAGCAGTTAGAGTCACAATTGCAAAGTAGTTTAAAACAGCTGGATCGTTTATTGCCAAATTTATATAGCAAGACTGCTGATGACTGGCATCCAGATATTAGCGGCTTTACCAAAATGCGCGCAATTGCCAATTATTTCACTCGTATGCGGCTGTGCAAACAAGACGGCACGTTAGAATTTAGCTTTGCAGCAGGGTTAGAATCGTCTATGCCAGAGGGGTTTTTGCCTTGGTTTGAATGGCAAGTGCCGCGGACTCGCAAGATACTATTTGGGCATTGGGCAGCGCTGAAAGGTGAGGTAGACTTACCGTATGCGCGTGCACTTGACGGCGGCTGTGTTTGGGGAAATGATCTATTGGCTTATCGCTTGAGTGATGGAAAAATCATCAGGTCAAGTGCGCACTGCTTACATACAGGAACATAATATTAAGGCATGGGCTCATTTCTATCTCCGTTTTTAAAATGAGGTCACGCCGCAACTATTTGGCTTATCCAAACGATTTATTGAACCACCAAAACCTTCCCATTAGCTGGGTAGGTTTGGTGGTTTTTTGGGTTTAGGTAGTGATGTTTTAGCATCGCCCGTGGCCTTGTTTTCAGGGTTGCTGTTATCGCTTTCAGGATGGGCAGTCGTCTCATTACCCTCAGTAAAGGCGTTATGCGCTTTATCATATTGAATATCACTACTATAAGGAATGCTATTGAGCTCCTCATCTATCAGCCCATCATCGAGTTCAATGGTTTTTTTGGTACTGATATGATTGGTGGTGCTGTGTGTTTCCCGGCTTTTTAGCGCAGCGTCAGTGTCAGCATTTGAGATGTTATTATCGTAATCTATGTCTGTGATAGCCTGTTCATTTTGCATGCTTTTTTGCTTGGATTTAGGTAGGATTTTTACATCAGACAAACGCCGCACGACATAATTATTGGGAATAGTTTGTCCCCCTTTATGAGCGCTGGTATCGTCAAAGATCATATGTCCTTGACTGTCGATACGAGCATACTTCATTGGCTTATCACGTGGCCAGAAAAAGTCTGAAGGATGGGTAAGCATATGGCTGAAAAGCTGCTTGGTTAAACGACTCCACTCCATGAATTTGACTTCTTTAGAGCGCAGTGCCACAAATAAGGCGAGCGAAAAGCTGACCATGAGGTTCACCATGCCGATAAGGGCAACGCCTAAAATAGAAATAAACACAATCTGCCAATCCCACTGGTTGGCAGATATATTAAACAGTCCATGCGCCAAATTCGCCGAGGCAAACGCAATGTGGCGAATATCAATCGGTAAGCCAAATAAATAGCCAATTGTTGCAGTGCTACCTAAGAACACCCCGAACAAGAAATTGCCCATAATGGCGCCAAGGTTGGCTTCTATAAAACCGCCTAAACGCTGTAACCAAGTTTTTGGTAGTAGGTATTGAAGTAGTTTGTGGCGCTGAATACGGGCACCGATTTGGTTGTAGACCGCCAAGTTATCGTAGTAACCAGCAATAAGACCCGATAAAAATAAATAGACGCCAGCAATGGCCGCATGGGGTAGTGCCAGTGAATGAAAGGGGTCAAGATCATGCAGTAAGTGTGCAGCCTTATCGGTATTGATCATCGGTGCACCAGTATATTGTAGCCATGCAAAAGAGATAATCAGAGCGACTGGTATCGCTAGCATAATATTACCCATAATCGCCACAAACTGGGTACGTAAAATATCGACCACCAACTCTGATAGTTTATTTAACTGGTGTGACTTTTTGCCAGAACCGTCCGAGATAGTAGAGGCAATTGCCGCCGCCGTCATAGCAGGCTGTTTGGTAGCAACTGTACCATGAACGATATGGATAAAAACAAAACCCAATCCATAAATCATACTATTTACAAAGGCGCGTCCCATCGGTGCAAGGGCTAGGTTATAGGCTAATATCTTAAGCGTTGCCATAAAAGCAATAATAAAACCACCAATAGAGGCTTTCTTGAACATTTTTTGGTAGCCCGATTTATCGGTACTAATATAATGTTCACCCACACGGCTGGCATTTTCAGTGACTTTGCGCGACAGCAGCTTGGTATTATTATCAATTAAGTATCCAATACTATAACGGCGGCTCGCAGTGGTAATCAGTGCTTGAATCAACTCAATGAGCGCCTGATCACGCTTATCATAATTATCTGCTACCAGTTCAGTTAGGATGCGCATACGCTGCAAACTTTGGTCTAAACGCAGCATCATATTGGTCAGGCGAATAGAGATCCCCGTTTTATAAATTCGCTTGCGTATGGTGGCAACGATATCTTCGCATTGTTCAATCATGACCAGTAACGGCGCAGGATCTACCGCTTTTTCGGGCGTAATATCTGTTAAAGTATCAAGCTCATGCGCTTCTCGGTACTGATTGACGTATAAGACCGCCTCTTGATTTTGTGCCACAAATGACGCTGAATAATTCAGCATTTGCGGATAAAATTCCATCAAATCTGGATGCAAGCCAATACCGCTGATACGGTATGACAAAATGATAATCGCATTCAAAATACTGTTTTTTGCTGTCGCAACTAAGTTTAAATGCTGCTCATCGACTTTGAGTAGCTCAACCAGTTCATCCCATTTGTCTTTTTTAATATTGGCAAGCCAGCGCTCATCAGAGCGTTTATCAAATAAATAACCGACCAATTCTACGACAGAATCTTCTTGTGGCAATAGCGGTAAAAAACGGTGCCCGATAAGGCGACGTAGACTATTAAAAAAGCCCTGATCCGACATGATGCCAGTATCGGTATATAAAGCAATTTGGCGATATTCAATAATCAGTTTTAAGACGAAACTTGACAGTCCATCTGCATATTCTGGATGTTGACGTAAAATATCAATCAGCTCTTGAATGTTTTGATTGGCTAACGTGGGCTCTTTATCACTCACTCGTAGCTCATCGATTAAGCGCTTGAGTACCGCAGGATCTGGCACATCACTTAAGGCTGTAATCTGTTGTAAAATGTGTTTTATTTCTGACACATTGCATCCCTTGTGGTGGTTATTTCAATCATTGTTATTATTGAGTATGAGCAAAGATATAAGTGCTTTGAATGGCTATATTGGTTATCAATGTCGCGATATCTACCACTATTGATGGTTAGGTTTCTAATTTATAGCTCACTAATTTGGAAATTATTAGCTTTAAGCTTATTGGTTTCGGCGTTAAAGATATTTGTACCAATCTTAATGTTGTGACTTTGCGTTATTTTAATCGTAACAATGCCTGAGCGGTTAATTATTTTGTTAGCAGTTATTTTGTGGCGCTCATTATATCGATTGTGGAAACCATCGCTGTGATGATATTTTTGGCAAAAAAAGGGACAGTAGCGTGAGTGTGTTTTTTGATAATGCCTGATATCAACTGATAACTGTACAGCCTTTATTTTATATGACTTTGATGCTAATATGTCATCTGTGGTAACGTTAGAACTAATGTGGAAACGGCTACCAAATGGCTACCAAAGTGGCTACCAAAATATAGGTGATAAGACGATGGCTAAAACAGACCTAACAACCGACACCCAAATTAAGAAAGTAATCAAAGACACTATCAAAGCGGATAAAACGATTAGCTATCCTATAGCTGGCTATAAAGGCTTAGAGATACGTATTAGACCACAAAAAGATAGCCAAGACGTTACAGCCGACTTTAGACACCGTTATACACACCCTGTCACTGGCAAACGCCCTTATATGACGTTAGGGCAATACCCAGCGTTAAGCCTTGCTGATGCCCGTCAATACCACAGCGACAACATGCAGCTATTAGCTAAAGATATAGACCCAATAGAGCATAGGGACAGCTTAAAGCAAAAAGACATAACAGACCGTCAAAATACTTTAAATTATTTTATTAACGAATGGCAGGAAATACAAAACAGCAAGAGCTTATCTCAATCGACTATTAAGAGCAATAAAATAATCATTAAGGTTATTCAGCAAAAGTTAGGGCATATGAAAGTTACAGACATTAGCCCTAGTATCGTTATTACGTTTATTAAGGACATACAGAAAAAGTACACGTACAAAGGCTTAACGGTAAAAACTATATTAAAGAGCATTCTACAAATCGCTAAAGCTCATATGGTCATTGAGTACAATCCAGCCAGCGACTTAGGCGGAACGCTCATTAAGCATAAAGTAAAGCACCGCCCATCATTAACACAGCCTAAAGAATTTGCGGAACTGCTAAAGGATATCGACCAGCTAGACGATACAAGCCAGCTATATAACAAAAGTATATTACAGCTACTAGCACTTACGTTTGTTCGCATTGGTGATGTTTGCGCTATGAGGTGGGCAGATATTGACCTAAACGCCAAGCAATGGATATTAGAGCCACAGAAAGGGCAGGGACGGGGCGATATGGTGGATAGTGTAGTGATACCACTAGCACCGCAAACTATAGCTATATTAGAGAAGATACAGCCATTAACGGGCGATTATGATTATGTATTCTATAATTCCAGACGCAAGAAAGCACCATATCATCATGCCCAAGAAGTTAACAAGCTACTGAACAGCCCAGCTATGAATAACGGTAAAGGCTATCAATACATTCACAGCCCCCACGGTTTTAGAGCCAGTGCAAAAACTATGCTGATGGAACGACT
>NZ_DKHR01000009.1:0-14253 GCF_002453835.1 Psychrobacter sp. UBA6739 | reverse complement strand
GCTGGCAAGTTTGATAATGTTATTCATGCTGATTTTAAGAATAAAAAACAACATCAAGCCTAAAACAGCACTGCCATAACTGACAAAACCCCCATATTAGACAGTTTTAACCAGTTTTGACGGCTCAAGGGCTGTCATACCACTTGTGAGGCTAGGTAGTCATGAACCGAACGACAGCGATTTACACCCTTATGCTGTCAGCGCCTCACTCCTACTTTTTTTAAGGGTGTAGGGTGTAAACATGATTAAGTATTTATCTATTGATGAGGCTATCTTGATTGCTGAGAATAGAATTAGAGGCTCAATGTTTGAAACAGTAGGAGCAAAACAGTTTTTAGAAAGATTTATAAATAAAGGGCAATTAATACCAGTTTTTTATTTTAATGGCTATGGAGTTTTAAACCTCAATGTTTCACTAGATGACATGGAAATGAAAAACATATGGCGCATAGAGGGTTATTTTTTAGATAAACATGCTTATTCTTTGGATAACTCAGGTGCATTTAGGCGCTCAAATTCAAATATAGAGTCTGCATTTAAAAACCTAAGCAATAGTATTTTTAGACTTAGATATAATTCTGGAATTTTGCACGAGGTTTTAACAAGTCGTTTCGTTGGCACTGATGAGGCAGCAAAGCGAATAAATAAAACTAATGTAGATGATGATGTATTCCTTAAAAATAGACATGTTACCTTATTCAATGATGAGCCAATATATGAGGGGCGTTATGACTATGAGGACATGGACGACACCATTGTCATAGATAGGGGTAATGTTTTCTTTGCTATTGAGGACATCAATAACATTTTGGAGCAGTTGCCAGTTAATGCAGGGCAGCACATAGCCGCCCCAGCAATGACCGCCGCGCCATATCAAAACAATAGCCAAGACAATCAACGTATAGCCGAACTCACAAAGCAGCTAGAACAAGCCCACGCCGATAATGATTTATTAAGAAAGAAACTAGACGATCACAAGGAGTTGCAGCCAAGCTCAACAGCCGCCGTTACTCGTCTATTAAACGTCTTATTCTATAAGTTAGATTATGACGTTAGCGCCCATTCAGGTACTTTAAACAAGCAGCTTATCGAATATTCAAAGCACCCAAGTGTTAATACGTCTATAAGCAAAGGTTTTCTTGTACAGTGGCTTAAAAGAGTACAGCAATTAAGGATAGACACAAAAACAGGGTCACATGACCGTCACACGCCCTTATAGATAACCCAGCACTTGTACATACTGCTACACCTTATAACGCGTAAACTAAAGAGGTGGCAGCATGGCGTACAGCTTAGATCTAGAGGTGCAAGACTTGTTAGCGTCTTGGGGTCATTGGGTATTGGCAGACGGTACAGGGTTAGGTTATACCAGTCCAATGGCTATGTTAATGCGTGGGCATGTAGTAGAGAAAAGAAAAGCGCGTACTACCATGTTTATAACCGATGATGAGGCGTTAAAAGTTGAGGGGCTTATCACTATTTTATGTGAGTATAAGCCGTTAGAGGGCAAAATCTTACTATTGAAATATGTTGAGCGCATGAGTGCCAGTAGCATAGCCAAGCATTACTTAACGCCGCTTAAGTACGGCAAAGACAGTGAAAAGCAAGTCAGCTCATATCAAGCAGCCCAATACATAGCGAACGCGGAGGGGTTTATAACAGGCTTGATATTGAATAAAAACTACAAGCAAAACAAGTAATGACATGAACAGAATATAACAGCCTTGCAGCAATGCAGGGCTTTTTTATTGCCTATCAAAAATAGGGTCATGTGACGGTCATGTGACCTTATAGCACCCTCCTATCAAAAGCTAATATGCAAACTCCAGACCACGCCAAACAATGGCAGACAATAGGAGTTAATCAGCATGACCCAATCGACAGACAACACCCAGACACCCCCAGCAATCCACCCAGACGGGCAAATGCGTATTAAGCAAGCCGCCGCCTTAATTGGTGTAAGTCCGCTTACTTTGCGTAGATGGTGGCAAGCCGAGCCGCCCAAGTTTATCAAGCCGTCAAACGTCAATGGCATTTTGCTATTCAAGAACAGCGATATTCTGGCATTTATTGACAGCCAACACGCTAACAGTGATGAGGTGTAACCGATGACTAAACAAACTCAAAACCAAATCATCAAAGAGCACTTGCTAACAGGGCAGCCAATCACATCATGGCAAGCAATCACTGAATACCGCATAACGCGCCTTGCTAAGTGTATTCATGAGCTTAGAAAGGCAGGCATGAATATCCAAAGCAAAACCGTTAAGGATAACGGCAAGCATTTTAGCCGCTACTGGGTTAATAAGGCAGACGATGAGGTGAACAACTATGAGTAGAGATGAACTTGTAAACGAGGTAATGGACAGGCTAAAAGAGCAAGGTTTTTTGATGATAACTGATGACTTTATCGACCAGTTAATCATTACCTTGCATGCCAATGTGACCATCATTAATACCATGACAGAACTTGCAGAAATAGAAACTCAAATGTTAGGCAGCTTGTTACCTACAGGCAGCCGACAAGTGGAGTCATTAAAAAATCTATCTGTAAAAATAGCAGAGATAGCCTTTAACGTGGAGAACGTAAGACATGAGCAAAGATAACAAAACCAAGTTAAGAGCCGACTACAGGCAGCACAGCGACAACCAGCACCCCAAGCGCGGTAAGTTTAGCGTTATCGGTTTTATATCAATCATGGCTGGCTTGTTAATGCTGCTACTAATCGCCTCATGCGAGCGCGTCAACGTTCAAACAATCACAAAATCAAAGGTAACTAATCATGCGTCACTTAAATAACACCGCCCACGCCAGCCAAATTAAAACCATCAACATGACAACCGCCGATGATGACGAAGTGATTTTAATGCCGTCTATCATGTTGTCCGATATTGCATGTGATATAAGCGGCGCTATTACCGTCCTGAACGATGTTGGCACACTCTTAAGCCTTATCTATCAACAAGGCATTACACCCCACCAAGCGGCAAGCATGGCACGCCTAACACACGATGCCGCCGACACATGGGCAAACTTACTTTGCAGCTCGCTAAACACTCTTAACGAGCCATTAGCCCAAAGTGTTTTTGGTGAGGTGGCAGCTCATGACGACTGATAACGACAACCCTAAAACATTCATGCACGCTCAACTTGCCTATGCGAAGTCAAAGCAGGGCAAAGAGCAGAAAAGAAAAGACGCACAAGGCGGGCGTTACTATCAAATCATGCAAGCTGCAAAACGCGCACAAGCTCAACATGACAGCGATAAGGAGGGCGAACAATGAGGCACTGCCCACAACCCAAACAGAGCCGCAAATATGCCAAGCGCAAAAACTATTACAAGAAGTATCGAGCAACGCGCCAGCCTAAGCAGACGCAAACGAGGGGTAAAAGATGACTACCACACAGCAAAACGCCCATGCGACCAACACGGGCGTAACTACTGTTTTGGGCGACCACAGCCCAGCAACGGAGCAAACATTACAAGGTGACAAGCTGCTAACAGATATTTATCACTTGTTAGAACCCAATAGTTTGTTAGACATTCAACAAGAAATCGCACCGACCACAGGCGAACATGCAGGGGTAAGGCAACAAACTACAGGCACAGTAGGAGTAATATTACATAACAGGATTTATGAGGCAATAAGTCTTTTGTGTATAACGCCAAATAGTAGCGGATTGCCTTTTGTCACTGACACTAGCCAAGCATGTGCGCTATTTCTTGGCACACCTCAAAGTGATTATGAGCTAGTCATAGTTGATAACTACAAAGATGGGGTAAAGCTCGCTAAGCATTTTGCACATGAGAAAATCATAGTAGCAGTGAGTCCAACGCCTCATCTATTGCTTGATACGGTAAAGCACTTTGCACACGATACCCAAGTAACAATATTCCCCAGCATTGAGCACAGGGACAGGGTTAAAAAACAGTTTGCAGGGTGTAACGTCAAAGTGGTTATTGCACCATTGGGTGTGATAACTCATCTTGAATGTGGCAAAAGTTATGCTGAAATCTTATCTTTTGATGATACCCAGATAATCGACTTGCAGTTAGCAGACTGGGCAAAACCAAAGCCCATCAATCACACCTTGCCGCCCGTGACCAGCATAACCAAAAACATGCTACCAGAGCCGCTTTACAACTACTCAATGAACAGCGCCGAACGGCTTAACGTACCGCTTGAATTTGTAGCCGTGCCTTTGCTTGTGGCATTGGGCAGCGTCATAGGTACAAAGGTAGCTATCATGCCTAAGCGCCTTGATGACTGGGACATAGTGCCAAATCTGTGGGGCGCTATCATTGGGCAGCCCTCAAGTAAGAAAAGCCCGTCAATAGCCGCCGCAATGAAACCGATTGATAACCTTGCGAGCCAAGCAAGGGCAGCTCATGAACTCGCTAAACAAGAACATGAAACGCAAAAGCTCATCAATGACAGCAAGGCAAAGGCAGACGATGACGCACTAAAGAAAATGGCTAAGCAGCTTGCTACCCAGACCGATGACACGGACGAGCCTATAACCAGTGAGGACTTGCACAAAAAGGCAGCCGCCATAGCTGAAAGCAAGGCTCAAGATAACAACGTGCCCATTCCACGCCGCCACATGGTAGGTAATATTACTATGGAAAAGCTGGGCGAAATTGAGAACCAAAACAATAACGGCGTTCTACAGTTTCGTGATGAGCTGTCAGGCTTTTTAGCCAGTCTTGATAAGGACAGCGAACAAGAACAAAGGGCGTTCTACCTGTCAGGCTTTAACGGTACAGGCAGCGAAATGGTGGACAGAATAGGGCGCGGCTCGCTATTTATTGAAAATCATTGTTTGTCTGTCATGGGTGGCTTGCAGCCTGATAAGTTAGAGATGTATTTAGAAAAGACCATGAAAGGGTTAGGCAATGACGGGCTTATGCAACGCTTTCAAATGATGGTTTACCCAGACCCAATAGCACGGGTTAAGCGGAATGATATAGCAGTCGATAAGGACAGCCGTAACGCCGTTTATGCCTTGTTTGAGTCGATGGACAACCTTTACACCGATAGCTTAGTCAGTTACGGGGCACATGAGCCGAACGAGTTCTACAAGCGCCCTTATTTTCGATTTGATAGTAATGCTTACCCTGTGTTTATGGACTGGGACGACAACCTACAGAACAAAGCTGATGAGGCAGAACATGACGTAATAACCCAGCACTTGCTTAAGTATGGCAGACTTGTCCCAGCGTTAGCCCTCATCTTTCATCTGGTGGACTGTGTGGAGATAGGCAGACGGTTAGGAGGGGTTAGCCTTGACGCACTACAAGCGGCGATTGCATGGGGCGATATGTTAGAAACTCACATGCTTAGGGTGTATAGCTGCATTACTGATAATTCACACCTCAAAGCGTCTTTGCTGTCCAAGAAAATATTAGAAATGCTTAAGAAACCAAGTGACAAAACCGACAAAACCGACTGGGTAAGTCATGGCTTTACCGCTCGAAGTCTTAAGCGCAAAAGCTGGAAAGGCTTAACTGATGATGAGGCAGTACAGACCGCGCTTGATGTGCTGATAGAATATGACTGGCTTAACTACAAGCAAGTAGAAAGCACGGGGCAAGGTGGCAGACCGACAGAGCGTTACTTTATCAATCCAAACCTCAAAGCGTTTATATAGTTTCGTCAGTTTTGGCAGTGCAATATCTGGGCGTTATTTAAAAATAGCGCCTTTTTTTGCTTGTTAGAGGTTATGTCAGTTTTGACAGTGCAAAGTTGGAGGCAATAGCAATAATTTAATGATTAATTGAGCATTACCACCAACGGCGACCATGCTCAATCACCTAAGGAAACCCTAAGGTTTTAGATAAGTCCAGTTTTGGACGTATCGCATTCAAGCAGTCCAGCACCGCCGCGCATGTTGTCATTTGTTTACATTGTCAGCACTCAAAACCTGAGGAAACCCCTAGTTTTTAGATGTGAGCAGTTTTGCGCCTATCTCATGCAAAGGGGTAGTTTTCGGACACGTTAGAACCCAGCAAAATCCAATATTCAAAACCTGACAAAACCTTACATTCAAAATCAATTTGCACCGCCGCCCATGTTGTGAAATGTTGTTATTGGCAGCACTCACTACCCCAAGATAACCACAAGGTTAGAACCTGATAAAACATGAGGTTTTAGCACCGCCGCCGACCTGTCAAAACCTGTCATTCAAAGCCAAATCACACGCCGCTAATGCTAACAAATGCTAACATTTTGCATGGCATTCCCTCATCATTGCCAATATCACAAAGCTATGCAGCATAAGGGCTTAGCTAGTTTCTGTACAAGTATCGCGCGCGCACGCGAGGCAAGCACCAATTACAGGGGTTTTTGAACAATATAAAAAAGGAGTTCTTGGAGTCCATAAAGGGGTAGTTTTTCGGACTGTTTTAAAAGGACTGGGGTAATTTTCGGACATCGTAGAGGGTAATTTTGCGAGTCCATAAAAGGGACTTTATGCACAGGTATCGTAAGGGACTTTTCGGACATCTTAAGCAGCGGCTAAAAATGAGTTGTTGGACACGTTAGGGGGAGTTAATGGAACAGTACGCACACGGGGTAGGTTTTGCTTATGCTGGATAGTTTCAAGACAAGTAACATGAGGCAGCATAAGCGACTTTTCGGACAGGTATCGTGAGCAATCAAGCTAATATCAAATAATTAACCAATGATGTGAGTCTTAACACGTTATCTATACCGCCTCATTTAGCCGCTACAGCGTTTTAACCTTGATATGGTACAAAGTTAGCTAAGCTAAGTTAGAGCCTATGAGCTTGTTATCAAATGTTATGGTTTTCACTTGCTGGCATGTTGAGGAATGTTGAAACTTAAACGACTGTTTTTAAGGTTTAGCCTGTTAAGTAATGTTAAGGTTTTAACTACCAATAGCCAAAAAATAAAGCTAGTGGCTACCAAAACGGCTACCAAATATGCAAAGGTTTATATAATTACGTTTAAAAACAATATGTTATACGTAAAAAAGGGACAGTAACGTGACTGTCCCCTTATCGTAGTGCGGTATTGCCTACTTTATTATAAAAGCAAACAATTAGCTAGCAGGTACATCAAAGTAGCTAAGATCAAAGTTCATCATTGGATCACTACCAGCTTGAACCATTTGAGCATGAGCATCGATGCGTGGCAAAATACGCCCGACGAAATAATCGGCAAGCTTGGCTTTATTGGTATAAAACTCACCTTCTTTACCGTTAGCGGCTTCTATCATCAACGCAAACATGTACGAATAAGCGAGGTAACCAAAGGCATGCATGTAGTCAACGGCACAGCCATTGACTTCGTTTTTACGCTCGCTAATGTTACTAAGAACAGTGTTGGTCAATGCTTCAATCGTGTCGGCAGCATCTAGCGTTGCTTGCTTGATACCATGATCTGCTTGCATGTTATTGACGAAATCACGAATTTCACCTAAGAAGTGGGTGACGTATTTGCCGTTATTTTTTGCCACTTTACGACCTAGTAAGTCAAGTGCTTGAATACCGTTGGTGCCTTCATAAATCTGTGCAATACGGGTATCACGGACGATTTGCTCCATACCCCATTCGCGGATATAGCCGTGACCGCCAAATACTTGCTGGCAATCAATGGTCGCTTCTAATGCTTTGTCGGTCAAGAACGCTTTAGCAACTGGCGTCAATAGAGCAACACGTGCGGCAGCAGCTTGAGCGGCCTCTGGATCGGTACTAAACTTCTCTTCATCAAGATTTTTAGCAACGTACATCGCAAAGCAACGTGAGGCTTCGGTATTGGCTTTGGCATTCAACAGCATACGGCGTACATCGGCATGATGAATGATGGCATCCGCTGGTTTTTCTGGACTTTGCAGTTGGGTATCGCTACGACCTTGACCACGATCATTGGCATATAACGCCGCATTTTGATAAGCAAGCTCAGAACCACCAAGACCTTGCAGACCCATGGTGACACGCTCATAGTTCATCATAATGAACATTGATGACAGACCCGTGTTTTCGGCACCAACCATCCAGCCTTTAGCGCTGTCAAAATTCATGACACAAGTGGCTGAGGCTTTGATGCCCATTTTGTGCTCGATAGAGCCAACTGCTAGGGTGTTACGCTCGCCTAAGCTGCCATCTGCATTGACCAAAAATTTTGGTACGACAAATAACGAAATACCTTTTGAGCCTTCTGGGGCGTTAGGGGTTTTTGCCAATACCAAATGAATGATGTTTTCGGTTAAGTCATGCTCGCCGCCAGTGATAAAGATTTTGGTACCAGAGATATCATAGCTACCGTCATCATTAGGGATAGCTTTGGTTTTGATGATACCTAAGTCAGTACCAGCATGTGGCTCTGTCAAGCACATGGTGCCCGCCCACTCGCCATTGTACATTTTTTCTAGGTAAGTTTGCTTTTGTTCTTCAGAAGCCGCTGCGTTTAGGCACAGTGTCGCGCCAACGGTTAGGTTAGGGTAGAGGGCAAATGATTGGTTGGCAGTGAATACCATCTCTTCAGTCAGCATGGTCACCATTTTTGGGAAACCTTGACCACCGTATTCAGAGTTACCGCTTAAGCCAACCCAGCCTGATTCAGCATACTGTTTATACGCTTCTTTAAATCCAGTAGGAGTCGTGACGACGCCATTACCTTCAAAGGTTGCGCCTTCTTCATCGCCGCTGCGGTTGATTGGCAAAAGAATGTTTTTTGACAGTTTTGCCATTTCTTCCAAAATCATATCGACTGTTTCCATATCGACATGAGCTAAGTTTTCGTTGTTTTGCCAAAATTTAGGCGCGTTAAATACATCATTTAAGATAAAGCGCATGTCATTCAGAGGGGCATTATAAACAGCCATAAACATTCCTTTGGTTCAAATAAATAAAATTAAAGTTGTTAAAGATATCAATTGTTCTTTTGGTCTAACCTTAGCGGTTAATAATCAAAGTTTAGCAAATAAGCTTGCACACGGGTGTGTTTCTTCGTGAATTGTGCGTACACCAAAAGTATTGATAAAGGATAGCCTTTATAAAAATAAGGATAGATTTTTACAAAAGGTTAGGTTTTTTGAAAGTGTTGACTCTACTCGTTATTAATTTTAATAGCGCTAAGAAAATCGGCAACACACTTGAGTATGTTGCCGATAAAAATACAGTATTAGCAGTATTTAACGTCTAATTAAAAAGCGAACTGATCAACGTCCATGCTCATGTACGGTTCAACACCAGTGCTGATACGCTGTACGTGAGTGGTGGTACGTGGCAATAGCTTAGCAAAGTAGAACTGCGCGGTTTTTACTTTCGCGTCGTAGAAGGCTTGTTCGCTAGTACCGTTCGCAAGTTCAGTTTGTGCTACTAATGCCATGCGTGCCCATAAGTAGGCTAGCGTTACATAACCGCTGAAATACATGTAATCAACCGCAGCGCCGCCAACCGCATCTGGGTTTTCAGTGGCTTGCATGCCGATGCGTGCAGTCAAATCACCCCATTCTTTAAGGTGTTTGGCAAGTGGGCGAATAAACTGACCCATCGCATCATTTTCTTTGTTTTCTTCACAGAATGTTTGGATGATTTTGACGAAGTTTGCAAGCAGTTTGCCTTGTGAGCCCAATACTTTACGACCTAGTAGATCGAGTGCTTGGATTTCAGTGGTACCTTCGTAAAGACACGCAATGCGTGTATCACGCACGTTTTGCTCCATGCCCCATTCGCTGATAAAGCCATGACCACCATAAACCTGTACGCCATGGTTAGCCGCTTCTAGACCAGTTTCAGTCAAGAACGCTTTAGCAATAGGTGTCAATAGTGACAACATTTGATCAGCAAATTTAAGCGCATCGCCTTCGCCTTTTGCGACGGTATCGGCAAAATGTGAGAGGTAATAAACCAAAGCACGACCACCTTCGGCAAAGGCTTTTTCAGTCAACAGCATGTTACGAACCGCTGGATGTACAATGATAGGGTCAGCGACTTTTTCAGGGGCTTTAACACCAGATAATGAACGCATTGCTAGACGATCTTTGGCATAAGTCAATGAGCCTTGGAACGCATATTCTGCTGCGGTTAAACCTTGAACTGCGGTACCAATACGCGCCACGTTCATAAAGGTAAACATGCACTGTAGACCACGGTTTTCTGGGCCAATCAGATAACCCGTTGCGCCATCAAAGTTCATCACGCAAGTGGCTGAGGCTTTGATACCCATTTTGTGTTCGATAGAGCCACAAACGACGTTGTTGTTTTCACCTAGGCTACCATCTTCGTTGACCGTTACTTTAGGAACGATAAACAGTGAGATGCCTTTTGTGCCAGCAGGCGCGCCTGGTAGACGAGCCAATACAATGTGAATGATATTGTCCGTTAAGTCATGCTCACCCGCTGAAATGAAGATTTTTTGACCAGTGATGCTATAGCTACCATCTTCTTTAGGCTCGGCTTTGGTGCGGATAATACCTAAATCAGAACCTGCATGTGCTTCAGTCAAGCACATGGTGCCTGACCATTCGCCGCTGACCATTTTTTCTAGGTAGGTTTGTTTTTGCTCGTCCGTACCGTGATGCTCGATGGTTTGAATGGCACCATGCGATAAACCAGGGTACATAGAGAATGACCAGTTAGCTGTACCAACCATTTCATTAATGACGGTTGATAATGAGAACGGCATGTTTTGACCACCGAAGTCTTCTTCAGCAGATAAGGCTGGGAAGCCAAGCTCACAATAGGCTTTATAGGCTTCTTTAAAGCCCTTTGGCGTAGTGACTTGACCATTGTTAAACTGGCAGCCTTCAGCGTCACCACTTTGATTCAATGGTGATAGCTCATTTTCAGCAAAGCTTGCCGCCATTTCAAACAGACTGTCCATTAGCTCGCGATCCGCTTCTTGGAATGCTGGCAGGGTTTTATAATGGCTTTCGCTGTCGAGTAACTCATGCATCACGAATTGAATGTCACGTAAGGGCGCTTTGTATTGCATAACTTCCTGTCCTTTTGAGAATATAACCCATCATCATCAAGGGTAGGCACATGACTGCACTGTTATTTAGTGCACAAGTCCAGCCCATATTAATCTAACGAGCCCAAATAAATGCTAGGCAATAATGCAGATTGACGATGTTGTCGGCTATATAAAATAGTATTGAAAAGAATGGCGATGGTTAGAGTAAGCTTGAAACTTAATAAGCTCTAACAAATTCACTATAAAAGATAGGCTTTCAGAGGGGATTATACAAGTTTGGTGACAGCACTGATAAGTCATGAACCTATCTTGCATCGGTTATACAATCGACGTTAGGCGTTAAGAGGAAATGCGAATAACCATATGAAAATACTAATGATACTGGATAAATAAGCATCCGTTAAAGGGGGTTTATTTGGCGGCGTACTGCTGAATCAACATCTCAGTCGCAGCCTCTGCTGGCACTGGTTTGCCAAACCAATAGCCTTGACCCTGTTGACAGCCCATTTTTAGCAACACATCGCGCTGTTGTTCGGTTTCGATACCTTCGGCGACTACCTGCATATCAAGTGCCATTGCCAAGTCTAAAATAGCTTTTACAATGGCATGTTGGGTACGATCGGTGTCGATGTTGGATATAAAACTTTTGTCAATTTTAATGAAATCAAACGGATATTCTTGTAAGTAACTCAAAGAGGCATAACCGGTGCCAAAGTCATCCAACGCCAGACAAATCCCCAGTTCCTTGAGCAAATTAAGCTGTTTTTTGACATTTGCATGACGCTGAATTAAGGATGATTCGGTGACTTCAATATGTAGCTGATGCGCAGAAATACGGTGTTGCACCAATAAACTGCTCACCATCTCAGAAAATTCAGGGTGGCTAAATTCGGCGGCATCTGCATTGATACAGATATGTTGACAAAACCCTTGCTGTTGCCAAGTCGATAACTGCTTAGCAATTTGAACCGCCATGTGCGAGAACAACTCAAACGACAGTTTATGAGTGATAATGGCATTGATAAAATGTATCGGCTTTAGCAGTCCGCGAGTCGGGTGTTGCCAACGTACCAGCGCTTCAAAACCAATAATGATGCCAGTAGCCAGCTCAAACTTTGGTTGATAATAAGGAACAAACTGATTTTCAGTGGTAGCGGCTCTAAGCTCCGCCTCTAACTGCAAGCTACCCGCAGTGGCTTCGTCAATGGCCGCATCATACCAGCAAATGTCATCACCGCCTTGCTGCTTGACATAATGCAGCGCTTTTTCAGCCTTGGTCAATAATCCTGTCACTTCATCGTCGTTAGTGGGAAAGTAACTGACCCCGACGGAAATATGACAATAAATCTTGGCGTCTGTCGCAGTGTTTTCATCTAAGGAGAAGGGGCGTTCACACATTTGCATTAAGCTGTCTAGCTGATGACGTACCATATTAGCGTCATTAAATTCGAATAATAACGCAAAATCATCGCCGCCAAAATGGGAAAAACACTGTAAATTATCGAGCTTAAGGTTCTTCAGGCGTGTGACAAAGTTTTTTACCAAAGTGTTGATGCCGTCAGGGCCAAGCAAGCTTGCTAGATTGCGATAACGGTCAATATTAAAGCGCACAATCACGACTTCTTGATAGCTGTCCAACAATAGGTCGCTGGTCTGACTCAAGAAAACCTTACGGTTTGGTAATCCAGTCAATTGATCATAATTGAGCAAATGCGCCACTTGCTTTTGATCTTTGACGACCGAGGACATATCACGCACCATGCCGATATAGTAAGTCTTATGATTGACACAGATTTTGCGATAAGTCATGTGACAGTCAAGTATTTGTCCATAACGGTTCGGCATCGAAAAGTCGTTTTCATAAAAACCATTGCAGTCTAGATGGTCAGTGATATCTGCTAAAACGGCCCTTTCCTCATCTGATAAAAATTCTGCCGCATAAACACCAAGTGGTCTGCCAAGCAAAAATGACTCACTGTAGCCAATGATAATCTCATAACTGGCATTGACCGATAGATAGCGTAAATTGGCATCTAAGATGAATATGGCATCATCAAGCTGCTCGCATAACTCGGCCAGCAGTTGCTGCTTGTCTGCGATGGAAATAGGGGCGAAAGCAGTCATAGTTGGACTCATCATATCGAAATAGAGCAGCAGTTAGGATTACGCATAGGGTATTTACCCATAATAGCTCAAAGCATGCAGAGTCGCCAACGCCACCACGGGTGCAGTCTCGGTGCGTAAGATTCTTGAGCCAATTTGCCAAGGTTCAAAACCAGCTTTGGCTGCTTGCTGGCATTCATCAACGCTCAGACCACCTTCAGGGCCTATTAGCAGCTCAATATAAGGAGACTGTTGCGTTAAGACTGTTGGTAGCGACCTAGGCATTGCTGGTTGTCCTGCAGCTGGTACGCTCAGTTGCAGACGCAAATCTGCTGGTTGTTGTAATATTTGATAATAAGGGTCTTGGCTAAGGGTTGTGACAATAATACTGGTAGTAGGAGGGCGAAGGTTCATTTGCGCATCGGCAGAGTGAGTCACTGATTGTTGTAACCAGTCATTTATGGACACAGGCGCAATAATAAGCGGTGGACGGTTAAGACCGCATTGTTCACACGCGGCAATGGCAACTTGCTGCCAATGTATCAGTTTTTTTTCTACTTGGGCAGGCTTTAGATTGACCTCGCCATGATGGCTACTTAGCAATTGAATGGCAGTGACACCAAGCTCGGTGGATTTTTGAATCGCATAGTCCATGCGTTCACCGCGGCTCATCACTAGACCGATTTTAGTGAAGACAGCGGCACTTCGGTCAGTATCTACATGTGCTAATAATGTCACAGTGGCGTGTTTTTTGCTGATGGCTTGTAGCTGCACCTGATACTCGCCGCCAAAGCCATCGAATAATATGCCTTGATCGCCAATATTGGCACGCAATACACGGCACCAATGATGGACGATACTCTCTGTTAATTCGGCACTATCCCCAATAGCCAAGGTGCTAAGTTGAGGATGGAATGAGCCTCTTTCATCACTGATGTCATTGCTGGTGTCATTGCTGGTGTCATAAAAAAAACGTCGCACAGTTGCTTAGTCCTATTGTTTGAATAATATATTTCAAATATCTTAGCAGAATATCGTTTGAGAGGGTAAAGGGATTATCTTTAGTAGAATTTGCATTAGAGCAATTCTTATACTAAAAAGACTGGCGCTCCTAGGAACGCCAGTCTTTAAAAAATACATTTAATAAATACGATGAGCAATTAAGCTAAGCCGAGTGCTTCAACCAAGCGCTTGTTTGGCTCA
>NZ_DKHR01000005.1:55575-155277 GCF_002453835.1 Psychrobacter sp. UBA6739 | reverse complement strand
GCACAAGCGTGTCTGATACTCATACCTTGTTGTTTAACACTTTTAATCACTTGAGCACGAAAATCTGCTGAATAAGTCATAATCTTTTTACTTTTCGCTTGTTTTAAAACTAATGTACCACTTTTATAAAGGCTCTACTATATCATAAAAAAGTTATATCAATAACCAACGACTGCCGCATCAACGATACGCGGATCAGACGAGCCATAGACACCATTTGGGGTAATCATAATCGACTGGGTTGAGCCCATGGCTGATTTTGGACTGACCGTATGACCCATTGATTCAAGCTTTTTAACCGTATCAATATTCAGTGCTTTTTCGACCCGAATCTCATCAGGCAGCCATTGGTCATGGATACGCGGTGCGTGAGTGGCTTCAGCGATATTCATATCATGATCGATGACGTTCGAGATTATTTGGGTGACAGTGGTAATGATGCGGCTACCACCAGGGCTACCCGTGACGATATATGGTTTACTGTCTTTAAAGACCAGTGTCGGACTCATAGAAGATAATGGGCGTTTATTGGCTTCAACGGCATTTGCTTCACCGCCCAATAATCCATAACCATTAGGCACACCCGGTTTGGCAGAAAAATCATCCATCTCATTATTGAGCAATATCCCCGTACCTTCAGCGACAAGACCTGTGCCATAAGAAAAGTTCAGCGTATAAGTATTGGCTATTGCATTGCCATCTTTATCAACGATAGAGAAATGCGTGGTCTGATCACTCTCATAGGGTAGAGGGTTGTTGGCTTTGATGGTAGACGCTGGCGTGGCTTTGTCTGGATTGATTAAGGTGCGCAGTTTATCCGCATAAGCCTGAGAAACTAAACCGCTGGCAGGCACATCGATAAAGTCAGAATCACCTAAATACTCTGCGCGATCTGCATAAGCTAACTGCATCGCTTCCGCCATTAAATGAATGGTTTGCGCACTGTTTTGCCCGTATTCTTTTAGCGGATAACCTTCTAAAATATTTAAAATCTGCACGATATGAATGCCACCAGAAGACGGTGGTGGCATGGAGACAATCTCATAACCACGATAATCGCCTTTGACGGGCTCGCGAGCGATAGCTTCATAATTTGCCAAATCCTGTAAGCTCATGCTACCGCCAGCCTCGTTGACCGCTTTGACCAACTTACTTGCGGTTTCTCCTTTATAGAATCCATCGGCGCCTTTTGCGGCAATCAGCTTAAGCGATTTTGCCAATTCAGGCTGTTTTAAACGCTCACCGGGTTGATAGGCATTACCATCAGGTTTAAAAAATATCTTTTTGGTACTTGGCCATTTTTGCATGCGATCGCTTAATGCTGTGAGTGACTCAGACAGACCTGCTGTGACTTCTATACCGTCCTCAGCCAGTGCAATCGCTGGTGCCATCACTTGTCCGCGGCTCATGGTGCCATGATCTTCTAACGCTTTAAGTAATCCTGCAACCGTTCCCGGTACGCCAACTGCTAGACCGTGATAACGAGACAAGTCGCTGACCGCATTGCCATCCTCATCGAGATACATATCACGCGAGGCGCTACTCGGTGCTTTTTCACGGTAATCGAGTGCCACCGTTTTGCCTTGCTTGGCGTCATAGATCATCATAAAACCACCACCACCGATATTCCCAGCACGTGGTAATGTCACTGCTAAGGCAAAGCCAACGGCGACGCCAGCATCAACCGCATTACCACCGTCTTTTAAAATCTTGAGTCCAATATCAGAGGCGAGGGCTTCTTGGGTGGCGACCATGCCGTTCTTTGCCCAAACAGGGTGGTGAATCGCATCTTCAGAATAGATGGCTTGATCGGCATTGGCATTGTTAATCGTGGAAGTGAGGGTAGTGGTTTTGGCTCTTGTCACACGCTGAGTTTCAGATATTACAGTAGGATTATCAGCCATAATCGCGAGATTGATGGCGCTAGTGTTAATCGATGTTTGGTTAATGGCAGTTGATTGATTGGTGGTTGGCTCAAGCGCGTGAGCAGATAGTGATACTAAAAATGTGCTACTGATTAACAAAATAGCCGCTTTAATATTTGCTCTACCTTGAGGATTATTGTCAGCAGTGCGTATGTTGTTTTTTGATATCGAGGTTGGCATTGTAAAGTCCTTTTTACTTGAGCGAGAAAGCCATAGTGAGAAAGTTGTTTTGTATAAAAAAATCTAAGTATTTTCTTAATAAATAGGTTCTAATATTACTAAATTGTAACGCATTGTGATATAAATAACGGTACTAATGTACACTAATTATAGACTGGCTATTTATACAAAGAGATTACTATGTCATCAAATCATATTAATAATCATAATCGACAGCGCTACTCTGAGATGACGAGTCATCATTCGTCTATCAATAATAACGACCATATATATCAGGTAGGTAAATTGACGTCTATCGTCTTGTTGGTTGGCACTACGTCTCTGGCTCTTTTGGGCTGTCAATCAAGCCCAGCGGTATCATCGCCTGCGGCATCAAAAAGTATGATTGATTTTAGTACCGCTGATAGAGCGCAGAGCCAAGCACAAGGACGCGCGTTTAATGCCAGCCTCACAGCCAAAGCTGAGCGTTATCAGCAATTATTTGACCAAGAAAAATACCCCAATACTGACAATCAAGCAAAGTCACATTTACTGTCGGCTATTCGTCAGCATCTGGCAACAGAGCACGTGGCAGTCGCGCAAGCCAATTATCAAGCCGTTCCTTTTATTGATCCAGATAGCATTGATGCAGGCTCTAGTAGCTTACTTAGAACAATTATAGAAGCCTATGCTTATGAGCCTGAGGATTTAGACAATGATTATTTAGACGGCAATTCTTTATATAGCGATGATAACGAAAGTGGGTCGAATGATAATGATGGCAGTGATGGCAGTGATGACTCCGATCTAGCAGAAGCTAGTGAGGAAACAGCTGTAGACGAGGTTAGTGAATATGGCGATTACGATGTCATCGATGCCGATGAGACTGTTGATGATGAGTATAACTACGATGAAGACGGCTATGATCCAGACGGTTACAATGAATATGGCTACAATCGAGAGGGTTACGACAGCGATGGCTATAATGAATATGGTAATGCAGAGGGCGGCATTCTCTCAGGGGTTTCGAAATTAAAGCCCAACACTCTGTTAAAAAACTATGAAGCCGTACAAATGGCTAAACAGCAGTCAGAGGCTGTAGAAGATAGTCAATCAGCAACATCTACGGGCGTCATTGGTCAAATGCTGAGTATGTTCCATCGCACGCCGGAACAGATAGCTGCGTCAAATGCTTATCAATATCAAAATTTAACGTTCAATAGTGTCAGTCAATACAAACCCAAACAGCGACAACTGCAAAGCGTCTATAGCTATGATTATGTGACACCAACGATTAGCTCATCTATACAGATACCGCTAGCGTTCGATTTTAACCATAGTACAGTTACGGTAGACCCATCAGCAATCATGCCTATTGTGGCATTGGTTAATCCTGAAAACACCCCTTTACCTAACCAAATGACCTCACATACTGTTAGTTTTGGGTTGCCTGAGAGTATTACCGCGCAGCTGCCGCCAGCAGTGCTTTACGATGCCGCCATTGCTGCCGTACAGAGCAGCATGGCAGAGCTAGCGTCTGAGCACTTTAGCGCGGTAGATATTCGCAGTGATGCTTTTGCTAAAGAAGTCGGTGCGAGCCGAGCGGTAAAAGTCTATTTCGGCAGCAAGCAAAGCGGTGAGATGATTGGCAAAACCCTAAAATACATGACAAATTCGCTACAGGATTATGTCGATGCCAATCCACAGAAATATCCTGATGGCGCTATGCTAAAAACCGCGCTTGCGAAAGTGCAGCTATACAATAAAGGCTACCAAAGTGCGGATGTAGGTTCGCTTTTGCAGCTAATTGAAGCCATAGGTCCAATCTCTTTTAATCAGATAAATTACTATTATTTAGATAGCGCCGATCGCCTGCTTGCTAAGCAGCAGCGGGTAAATATCGGTGGTGACTTGATGGGTTCGACAACCAGCGTGCTGAATCAAGTACGCTATGATAAAAGCAGTTTTAGTAAACATGCACTAACGCCTTTATTGGCTGAGTCTTTTGGCGCAAATGCTAAAACTGCTATCGATGGCAATGCATGGATGGCAGAGCAGCGTCAACAAAAAGACAGACTGCAAACGGCACGTGATGCCCGCTATGACTATAGTGGGAGCAGGGATGATGACTATGGTAGCGATTATGCAGATGGTGATAGCGGCTATGATGCAGCAGAATATGACAGTGCTGATAGTCAAGATGACACTGGTATTGAAGACGATGCTGACAACAGGGTAGATGATCAATAACGCTATCTTGTCATGTTCAAGCCCATATTTATTAAGGATAAAAAATGAAAAAATCACATCAAATCATTGCAAGTCGTCTTTCGTCAGCGAGCCTTGCGTCAGTTCTTAATGGCAATCGCCTATTTGCTGGTGCATTGGTAACAGGGGCACTATTATTAACGGGCTGCCAATCTACCAGTCTTGACCAATCTAATGCTATGACTGCCAAGCAAACGCCAGTGGCAGCAAAGACAGCGTTGGCGACTGCGTTACAGAAACAGCGCCGACAGTCTTTTAGTTACCATAGCAATCTGGAGATCAGTAACGAGCAGCAGTTTAGCGATATAAATATGGAAATAGATGCCAAAGCGCCAGTCGCCTCAGTTTATATCGATGAATACTGCGAAGACACACACGATCAAGCGTATGCCACCTTAATTACCCAAGCAGAAGCGCAAAATAAAGATATTTTGGCGGCAGATTATGATGCTCAGCGAACGGTGCTCAAAGACACTTATCTTGAGTGTACGGATGCCTATGAGGCATGGGTAGAGAGTAAATATGATAGTGAAATCAATGTGCCAGCGTTTTACCAACAGTTATTTGACAATTACGACGACCGATCGACAGCGCAAGATATCAAAAAAGCAAAGTTGCTAGATGCTTATGTGCTAAAGCCGCTGTCTATCAATGCGCAAGGTGTTTATCAGCCAATGGTTGGCAAGGCGACGATGCTGGCGAGCGTGCAGTATCAAGCACGCAACCATCAAAGCAGTGTTAATCAGCCAATTTATCTGGATTTGAAAAACGGTAATATTTATCTATGGGCAGATAATTTTGCGATGTTTAATTCAGAACTGTTAGATGACAAGCTCGGCATAAAGTGGCGCAATAAGTGGTTAAAGTTGGCCATTGATGACGGCACCTTACCCAAAGGCTTTGGTAGTGAGTTGATAAAAAGCCACTTTGCAGCCTTAGACGCCACATTTGATGCCGCACCGATTAGCCAGTTTGATTATGTCGCCCCTAATACGCTAGCCTCGCTCTCTCCCAAGCTGCCCGCGCATCAGCTACCAGCAATGCTGGCAAGTAACCAAGTTATTCGCCGTGTACAAAGCGCTGAGAGTTATGAGCAGTTTTATCAAGATTATATGCGCATCGTCTACGAGCGGATGAGTCAGCGATATCCAGAACTGGTCAAAGAAAGCGCGGCTGACGAGGCAAGCGACACAAATGCTAGGAAATTTACCAGTAAAGCGTTGGCGCAGCAAATATTGGCAATGATAAAAAGTGACATAGATAGTGATGTGGATAGTGGCAGTGAGACAATAGAGGAAACAATGGCAGAGGCAAAAGAAAAGACGGCAGAAAGTGCAATGCTATCAAATGCAGAGACGCAAGAGTTGTATGGATTTGATAAGCGTGGTCAGCTCAAATGGCAGCATCTGCGCAGTGAGCTTCCGAGTGAAACTACTTCTAATAATATGGTCATAGATGTTTTGCAGCAGTATTCCGCTGTAAGCGCCAAAAACATGGCATTTCCCAATTTACCAAGTGATGTACAAGTGCCTAATGCCAGTAATAGTATTGATGTGCGCGAGTATGGCAGCGAGTTGATGCAGTATTATCGTGATGGCAATGGTACTGCGATGGGCAAAATGATGTTTAGTGTCATGCCAATGGCTAAAGAGAAGTTGGGTTCGGTTGATTAGAGTAATGTTTTTATGTTTTAAATTGCTATGTTCTGAAACTTCAAAAATTGAATGATATTGATATTAAAAAAGGAAGGTTATGAAAAAGTTTTTAGTAGGATTTATTTTCACTATAGTTGCATGTGGATCTGCCCAAGCAGGATGTATTGGTAGCTCATCTTTTTCTACATGTTCTGATGCAAGTGGAAATTCATATACAAATAACAGAGTAGGAAATACAACATATACATCTGGCTATAATAGTAGTACGGGAAGCAGTTGGAACCAAAATACTAATAGAATTGGTGATACCTCTTATACTAATGGTGCTAGTGCTGATGGGAGTTCTTGGAACAAAACTTCTCGCCAGATTGGGTCTTATACTTACCATAATGGTAGCGATAGTGATGGAAATAGTTTTAATTACTCATGCAACCAGTTTGGTTGTAATTAATTATATAAAGAAAAATTTTGAAAACTAAAAAGCGCACCGTTTATACGATGCGCTTTTTTATGTGTTAATAATCAGTCTTATAGGACATTCAGCATGAATGCAAAATAGTCTATTAATGACGAATTACATGCCTTGATGTGGTTTGCCATGCATTTTACCGTGCTCTGAGCCTTTATGACCTTTCGCCATTTTTTCAGCTTTTAATGTAGCAAGTTTTGCTCGTTGCTCAGCAGTCAATATTTGAGAGATAGCATGTTGAGTCTGTACTCGCTCAATGAAGCGTTGCTTGGTTTTAGCCGCTTGCTGATCAGCTAAGCGATTGACTGCTGCTGTATTTAGAGTGCTGGCATTGGTCAATGCTTGCATTTGTTGCTGCATTTGCGCCCGTTCCAATTTGTTTTTTGTACGGTCAGCTTTACGATCGCCGTGTTGTGCTTGCATGATGGCTTTGATTTGCGCTTGTTGCGTTGCTGTTAGATCTAGTTGCGACATTGGACCTCTCATGCCGCCTTTTTTCATACCACCTTTTTTCATGCCATCTTTATGCTGCATTTTACTGGTCGTTGGTGTGGTATCAGTGGTTGCATTAACACTGGTACAAGCTGTTACGGTGAAAATGCTAGACATTGCTAATACTGAGCCCATTAATAATTTTTTCATCATCGTTACCTTAATTTATGGTGCATACGTTATTGGTTGCGAAAAAGTCAGTTTTTATCTGATCAGCTTATGAACAGTAAGTGCCCCGGATAGCCACTATCCATCACAGCTTGTTATCAGTATTTGTCGCTGATAGACGCTATATTACGACAGTTAGAGGTTACGAACATTTATGAAGTATTAAGAAAGGTAACGTTTATAGCGAATCCATAAGCAATTGACTGATAATATGGCTCATAAAGCGATCTAACGCTTAAGGAGAAAGATGTGCCACACATACTACTAGGCGATGATGACGAAGAATTGACCCAATTGTTACAAGAATACTTGCACAATCATGGGGTGACATGCGACTGCGTTCACGATGGTGAGGCTGTCATACATAAACTCAAAACTGCGAGCAATAATGTGCTTAATGGTACTGCTGCTTACGACCTGTTAGTGCTAGATATTATGATGCCAAAAATCGATGGATTGAGTGTCTTGCGTCAATTACCCAATATCAGTGATATCCCTGTCATTATGCTGACGGCAAAAGGGGAGGAGATTGATCGTATCATTGGGCTTGAACTTGGTGCTGATGATTATATTACCAAACCCTGCAATCCTAGAGAGCTGCTGGCACGTATCAATGCCGTCATCAAACGCACCAGCGCAGCGACATCAGAGCATACGCCGCTACCAGAGAGTCGTTTGCATCTGGATCAAAACCAGCGGCTTTGTCAGATAGATGGCATAGAACTACAAGTGACGGGGACAGAGTTTGATTTGTTGGTTGCGCTACTGAAACAAAAAGGCGAGGTGGTGAGCAAAGCCTGGCTGTCAGAGCATGTTTTACAACGTGAATTACAGCCGTTCGACCGTAGCCTTGATGTGCATGTCTCGCGATTGCGCAAAAAATTCCAACCTTTTCATGATGAGCCGATCAAAGCGGTTCGTGGTAAAGGCTATCAGCTGGTATTGTAATGACGGACTCATCGATGAACGCTTCCAAGAAAGCTATTAACCATAAAACGCTTAAGCAAACCCCAAAGTTTAAAGTGCGAATCACACTATTTTGGCGTTTGTTTCTAAGTCTATTATTAACAATTATAATCACCTCTATTTTATCGATCATGGTGGAGCGTTGGCTGGTCGAAAAAGCACTAACGGTTCGCATGAACGTACAAACTGATAGTTTATTGATTAAGCGTCAAGAAATGGTTGAGGCATTAAGAGCGGGTGATTTAAGTACAGTTAAGCAGATGTATCGTCAGGACCGTCAACTCATGAATCAGATAAGTGTTTACGATGAAGAAGGGGCGATTATATTTCCGCGTTATCGCAATAGAGATGAGCGTAGGCAAAAAGGTATGCAGGGTAGTCGGCGTGAAGTAGGGCAACCATCAATGCAATCAATGGCAGCTCAGCCCAATGTGGACAATAACAGGATTAATAGTCACGATGATAATAATAAAATGTCGAATGATAAGTCATCATTCTTAAACCATATTCTGCAACCGATGATGCCAAATAGCGCTACGCTAGCTGATTTCGACAGTCGCCCTGAGCTGGCTGATGTGACGGTCGTCTTACCAGATGAGCAGTCTGTCATTATACAATTACGTCCGCATTTGCGTTTTGCTGATGTTATGGCGCTGCAACGTGGCAATTTTCCCATACGTTTGCTATTTATTCTCGTTTTTAGCGTCTTGGTTTGTATTTGGCTGAGCCGTACAATGACTCAGCGTATCCGCCGTGTACAAAATACCGTACACCGTCTGATTGATGGCGATTATCAGACCCACCCAGACCTATCAAAAATGGGAGATGATGAGCTTGGTTTACTCGCAAAAGACGTGGCTAAACTATCAAAACGGTTGGCTGAGAGTGAGCTGGCACGCAAACAGATGCTCAGTGATATCTCGCACGAGCTACGATCGCCACTGGCGCGTCTAGACGTTGCGACTGAGCTGACTCGCGACTTTGCACCGAATGCCAGTCGTTATCTCGACCGTATAGATAAAGAGTCGGCGCGGATGAATGAGTTGATTGAGCAAATCATTCATATTCAATCTCTACAAATGCAGCAATATACCATCGACAATATAGAAAACGAAGCGGTTGATATTTCTGACATCATTAGTGAAATTGGACAAGACGTTTGCTTTGAGTTTCAGCATAAAAATGTGCGTTGGCAATGGCAGCCGAGTCATGCATTGGTGGCAGACGCTTCATCTACCACTGATTCAACAACGCCTTGGACTGTGCTTGGCAACCAAGAACAGCTGCATAGTGCGCTTGAAAATGTCATTCGTAATGCTTTTATGCATACGGCCTCTGATTCAACAGTCATTGCTGACATTAAAAAAGTGGAGATGGAAGGCAATAAGCCTGCACTTCAAATCAGCATCACAGACGAGGGTGGTGGCATCGCGGATAAGGACTTGGCGCGTATTTTTCAGCCCTTTGTACGGCTTGACTCGGCTCGCCATCGTGAAACGGGGGGGTATGGTTTGGGGCTGGCAATCGTTCATGCCGTGGTAATGGCACACAAGGGTCAGATTCATGTCTATAATCGCCAAGATGATATCCAAGGGCTGGTGATGCAAATAACATTGCCTGTTAACTCTGAAGGGGACTAAGAGCAGCATAAAGTGGCGAACACGCGCTTAAAACATCTCTAAAGTGTGTGTATAAGCGTGTGTTTTATTAAGTTTCAAAGCGGATTATTTCAAAAAAGTGGGAGCATTCAATATAAGCAAGGAGCAAAAAACATCTGTATATTCATTTTTTGTTATATAATTGGATGAGCGGTAATAAATGCCCGATGAGCGGCATTGTCTCTCTCTATATATTCGGTAATACTAATATATAGAGAGAGCGATTAGGGCTTTTCAAGATAAAAAGTGTTAGTTGTTGGTTAACAAGATAAATGATGAACAAAAAACATTTAATCGTTATCCGCCGATAACGTGTTTTATTTTGTGATATCGACTCTCTGCAAGATGGATATTATCTTTGATTTTTAAATCTGACCAGTCTGTAAGGGAGTGCACACTATGAACCGCATCTATAAAGTAATATGGAATGAAGCCTTGAGCTGTTTTACCGCAGTTGGTGAATATGCAAAGGGGCGCGGCAAATCTTCCAAATCTAGCGTGAGCGCAAACGCGACCATCAATACGACTTCTAATCTTTCTTCTACCCAATTTTTCCGACTATCCACGATCGCCATAGGGATGCTGGCGGCTGGATTTACAATGTCACCGCAAGCTTTTGCGCAAGTGAATGTCGGCGGTGGTACGGGATCTGGTACGGCAATTTCTTCTTGTAATACAAACAGTACTGAAGCGAATGCTGAAGGCAGCTATTCGGTTGCCATTGGCTGTGAAGCGGACGCTGGGCAAAACTTCAATCTGGTCGATAGAGGCAATCCGTCATTTACTTGGACGGGTGGTTCACAAAACAACTCTGGTAGTACCGCCATTGGCACTGGGACAGAAGCCGGTGACGTCGCTACTGCTCTAGGCACTCAAGCAAAAGCCATTGGTCGGTCATCTGTGGCAATTGGGGCGGCAGCGTATTCTAATGGGAATACCTCGTTAGCGCTTGGACGTCAATCGGCAGCGACTGCTGACTTTGCTCAGGCTATTGGTAACGTCTCCTCAGCAACGGGTCAAGGCTCTCTTGCTGTTGGTCATTCAGCACTTGCCTCAGGCAAACGTGGTATTGCGATTGGTTCAACTGATTTTGAAAATGCAGGTACAGTGGCTGATCAAGCAAATGTAGGTTATAGAGCGGATGGACAGACTCAAGCAGTTGGCAGTGATACGATTGCCTTTGGTAGTAATGCAAAAGCGACTGCTGATAACAGCCTTGCTTTTGGTGTCGGCTCTCGATCTAACGCAGTAAATGGCATCGCATTAGGTTCAAACTCTATTGCAAATCGTGCTGGTGGTGCCAGTGGTTTTGTGCCAGTAGGAGCAGATAGCTCAGTCATCCAAGCAACGGATAGCGTTACGCTTGGCGCGGTCTCTGTAGGAACAGGAGCAGCGGGTGGCAACCGTCAGATTGTAAACGTCGCAGCAGGTAGTAGTGACAGTGATGCTGTCAATGTGGCTCAGCTAACGGGGCTGTCGAATACTGTCGCTAATAATAAAACCAAGTATTATAGCGTGGACTCAGCTGCTGTCGGTAATGCTAATAACGACGGAGCGACAGGTTATAACGCCATGGCGCTGGGCGGAAATGCAAAAGCCACTGGTAGCCAAACCATTGCGATTGGCAGCTCAGAATTTGGGCAACAGACGATGGCAAGTGGTGAGCAATCGATTGCTATCGGTGCTAACGTCGTGTCTAGAGGGGCATCCTCGATCGCGATAGGCGGTGATGATCTAGATTTTGCATCGAGAACCAATATCGATGGTAGTCCATTGTCACCACTAAATAGTGGCACAGTTAACGATGTTTTCAAATCCTACGTAGGTAAAGATCTGGTAGAAACCAATCAATATGATGTCAATACCGAAGCTGGAGGTGCTGCCTCGATAGCCATTGGTGCAAAATCGCTGTCTAAAGGTGATCTGTCTACAGCCGTTGGTGTTCATTCCAATACCTCGGGAACGGCTTCTTCAGCGTTCGGTGTTGGCGCATCAGCGAGCAAAGATGGTTCAGTCTCTTTAGGTGCAGGCTCAACAACAGCAACAAGTGCAAGCTCTGAAAAGACGATGACAGTTGGTGGCGTGGTATATGATATCGCCGGTAATGTCATTGATGATAAGGGTATGTTACGAGAGGGTGCGCAAGTATCCGTGGGCGTAGTAGGATCTGAGCGTCAGATCAAAAACGTCGCTGGTGGAGCTGTCACTGCGGCTAGTACAGATGCCGTGAATGGTAGTCAATTATATGCGACCAATGAAGCGGTCGGAAATAATACCACGACTATTAACAAAGGCTTTGCATTAAAAGCCGCTGATGGTAATACAGTACAGAAACCATTGGGACAAGCCGTTGAGGTGGTTGGCTCTAACAGCAACATCGACACCCGAGTAAAAAATGGCAAAATCGAAGTTGAGCTCAATGACAACTTAAACCTAGGTACAACAGGCAGCGTTAGCACTGGCAACTTATTAAACGGCACAACGGTCAATGGTCTAGGTATTGTCACTGGAGGAGTACTTACTGGCGTCACTACCGTTAGTGGTACAGGTGTCACGGTAACGGGTGGAAGCATATTTAACCCTACCAATGCCACGTTAACCAGTAATGGTCTGACCATTTTAAATGGTCCAAGCATCACCAAAAGCGGGGTCAATGCGGGTAATAAGAAGGTCGTCAATGTTTCTAATGGTACGGTCAGTCTAAATAGCAAAGACGCCATCAATGGTGGTCAGTTATTTAATACCAACCAACAAGTCACGACCAATACTAACAACATCTCAACCAATACCACCAATATTGGCATCAACACTGACAATATTGCTAAAGGCATCAAGTTTAATGTGAATGATGCAAGTAGCGGTGGCACTCTCAAAAAAACTTTCGCCTTGGGTGAAGAAATTAAGTTTGATACAGACAGCAATTTAACCACCACTGGCTTATCAACGGGTGATGGAATCAAACTTGGTTTAGCCAACAACTTAACAGGTCTGGATAGTGCAAGCTTTAATAGCGGCGTTAGTATCTCATCTACTGGTATCAATGCTGGTGATAAAGTCATCTCAGGAGTGGCTAGCGGTGGCACAACAGAAACCAATGCGGCGAATATTGGTGATTTGAATAGTGCCATTACTGGTGTATCCACCTCAGGCTTTGCATTAAAAGCTGCTGATGGTAACACAGTACAGAAACCATTGGGACAAGCCGTTGAGGTGGTTGGCTCTAACAGCAACATCGACACCCGAGTAAAAAATGGCAAAATCGAAGTTGAGCTCAATGACAACTTAAACCTAGGTACAACAGGCAGCGTTAGCACTGGCAACTTATTAAACGGCACAACGGTCAATGGTCTAGGTATTGTCACTGGCGGCGTGCTTACTGGCGTCACTACCGTTAGTGGTGCAGGTGTTACAGTAACGGGTGGAAGCATATTTAACCCTACCAATGCCACGTTAACCAGCAATGGTCTGACCATTTTAAATGGTCCAAGCATCACCAAAAGCGGGGTCAATGCGGGTAATAAGAGAGTTATTAACGTTGATGATGGGGTTAACGCAAAAGATGCGGTGAATTTTAGTCAGCTAGAAACGACTAATACTAATGTCACGACCAATACTAACAACATCTCAACCAATACCACCAATATTGGTACCAACACTGACAATATTGCTAAAGGCATCAAGTTTAATGTGAATGATGCAAGCAGCGGCGGTACTCTCAAAAAAACCTTTGCCTTGGGTGAAGAAATTAAGTTTGATACAGACAGCAATTTAACCACCACTGGCTTATCAACGGGCGATGGAATTGCTCTCGGTCTGTCTCCAACTTTAACGGGCCTCACTAGTGCAGATTTTGGTGGTGTTAGTATCTCTACTACTGGTATCAATGCCAACGACACCCAGATCAAGGGAGTAAAAAGCGGTGGTAATACGGAAACCAATGCAGCAAACATCGGTGATGTACAGATGGCAGCCGCAGGAGCGAGAACCAAAGTAGTTAAAGGTACGAATGTTGCCAGTGTTGACTTTTCAAACGATAGCGATACTGGACAGGATGTCTATACTGTCAATGCCAATGGCACCAGTGTTTCTACTGCAGATGCTAATGCACTAACAGTTAGCACTAGTGTCAAAGATCCTGATACCAATATCACCGACTATCAAGTTGATCTAAGCGAAGGTAGTAAGGCAAGCTTGGTAAAAGCCGATAGTGCGATGCAAACGGTAGTGACACAAATCAATGGTGCTGATGTCAAGACTTTGGATAAAGACAATAATACAGCCAACTTTATTACTGGTGACAATATTGTCTTGACCGCTGACAATGGTGGTATCAAAGTTGCTACTGCTGCCGATTTAGTCTCAACCAGCTTGACCACAGGAACTACAGTCGTCAACGCTGATGGTGTCACATTCACGGGTGGGACTAATCAAACGGTCAGACTTAGTAATAGTGGGCTGGACAATGGTGGCAATCAAATTACTAATGTCGCTAACGGTACAATAGCCAGCGATGCCGTAAACTTTGGTCAACTACAAGCCACGACCACGACCATCGATAAAGGTTTTGATTTCGATGGTGACACGGGTACTACCGTTAATCGTCAGCTTGGTGACAAGCTGACAATCAAAGGTGGCGCGACCGTGGCAAGTGACTTGTCAAATGGCAACAACATTGGCGTCGTTGCTGACGGTACCAGCACATTGACCGTGAAACTTGCGAAAGATTTAACTGGTCTTAACAGCGCAAACTTTGGTAGCGGTGTCAGCATCTCAGCCAATGGTCTGAACAATGGTGGCAATAAAATTACTAACGTTGCAGAAGCGACCACAGGTAAGGATGCGGTAAACTTCGACCAATTGTCAGCAACCAATAGTCTCGTGGCCAAAGGCATCAAAATCGGTGATGGCAATAGTGCCAACGACCAGCAGTTTGCTTTAGGTGATACCATCAACGTCACTGGTGATAGCAACATTACGACGATGGCCTCAGCAACGGGTGTTCAGGTGAAACTGAATAACCAGTTGAATTTAGGCAATGAGGGTAGCATGCAGATTGGTAATAGCATTATGAATAGTAATGGCTTTACCTTTACTGGTAATGGTCCCGGTAGAACGGTTAGACTGAGCAGTAGTGGTCTTGACAATGGTTTTAACAGAATCACCAATGTAGCTGCTGGTATTGCAGATACAGATGCAGCGACTGTCGGACAGTTGAACGCCACGACGTTTGCCCTTGATCAAGGTTGGGGACTAACGGCTCAGGGTGATGTTGCCACTATGATCAAACAAGGCAGCGCCATCGATTTGAACAGTACAGATGGTAATATTAAAGTATCTAGATCAGCGGACAATAATGTTAGCCCTGACCTACGTGCTGCTGCACCATTGGCAGGCGTCAATGACATTAGCTTCGATTTAAATCCAGACCTGAATTTAGATAGCGTAACGACGGGTAATACCATTATGAATAACAATGGGCTGACTATTACAGGTGGACCTAGTATCACCAAAGCGGGTATCAATGCTGCTGACACTAAGATTACAAACGTTGTGAATGGCGATGTCTCTGAAGGTAGCAAAGATGCCATCAATGGTGGTCAGCTCTATGCACAAGGCAGTGGCATCAGTAGTATCATTGGCGGTGAGACAGTCTACAATCCTGTAGATGGTACCTTTACCAATAGTAATATTGGTGGTACTGGTCAAAATAGTATCGACGGTGCGATTGCTTCTATTAAGCAAGGAGAAGTCGTTATCAATGAAAACATCCAAGCCAACACTACCAATATCCAAACCAATACCACGAATATTGCCACGAATAAAACAAACATCGATACTAATACGACCAATATCAAAGTGAACAAGGATAAAATAGATGCGGGTCTCAATTTTGGTGCTGATAGCGGTGCTACCATCAACAAACCAGTAGGCGATGGCAGTGTCCTCACCTTCACAGGTGGTAATAACATCACCACAACAGCAGCAGGCAGTAGTATTAAGTTTGATCTAAACGGTAATATTAATATCGATAGCGTCAAAACTGGCAATACGACAATCAATAATAATGGTGTCAGCATTGTCGGTGGTCCTAGTATGACCGCAAGCGGTATCAATGCCGCTGGCAACAAGATCACTGATGTGGCTGATGGCATGGCACCCAGAGACGCTGTGAATATGGGTCAATTAGATGCTGTTAGTCAAAGACTTGGCAACAACATGAATGAGCTAGGTTATAAAATTGGTGAAGTCGAAGACGATGCAAATGCTGGTATCTCAGCCGCCATGGCAATGTCTTCACTACCGCAAGCTTACATCGCTGGTAAATCCTTAATCGGTGGCGGTATAGGAACGTACAATGGGGAAAGTGCAGTTGCTATTGGCTTCTCGAAGTTATCCAATGATGGTCGTTGGGTCATGAAGGTAAACGGCACCGCTGATACCCAAGGTAATGCTGGCGGCTCGATTGGTGCAGGCTTCCATTTTGATTAAAGCAATCAAGCCTACTATCAAGTAAAGTGATTTGTTAGTTATAAAAATTAGTCATAAAAAAGCAAGGCATCAGATGTCTTGCTTTTTTGTAACATGAGCATGAAGACGTTTTCAGCGTGATGATTTGGTAGTCACTATTTGGTAGTCACCAAATGACTTTTACCAATGATTTGTTTTTCTTTGGCTCAATAGCCAATCGATAAAAAGCCCTCATTCTATGAGGGCTTATTTATTTTTATAAAAGCAATTCTATACTCTGAACATGGCTGCATTTGGGGTCAATCCGACATAAGCCATGCCAGCTTGCTCCATCCAATGTGGCTGCACGATACCATGTTGTAAAATAGCATGAATGTCTCGATGCGCTCTTTCTATTCTATGTTTTTTATATAGCGAGACCGTACCAGCGACCGCATAAATTTCCGATACCATGGCTCTGGCTTCTCTCGCTGCTTCACAGGCTGCTGCCCACACATCAGCCAGCTGTGTATCGGTAAAGGTGTTCTGTTGCTGTGCTTCGTTCCATAATACCTCGACACTATTGTGTAACTGTGCGCGCTTAGACGCTAATAAGGTTTTGCTTTTAGCGATAGTCGCTTGTACTGCTGCACGATCACGCAAATCTGGGCTTCTACCGGGCGTTACTTTCTTAAGGCAAATTTCGATTAACTCATCTGTCGCCGCTTTTAAGACACCCAGTGCCATCGCTGCACAGCCAACGGCATTAATACAACCGATTGGTAGGCGGCTATACGCATTATCGATGGCGACAGGGCTATCAAAATCGACCGCATAACGCTCCTGCACAAACGCGTCTTTGATGACGATGTCGTGACTGCCTGTACCATTTAGTCCACCAACATGCCAAGTATCAATCACTTCCACATCTTTTTTTGGAATAAAGAACAGCTTTAAATTTGCACCCGGTCCAAGGGTCGTAGGCGAGCCTTCGGATATTACCAAGCAGCGCAGCACAAACCAGTCTGCCAATTCACAACCTGATACTAATGTCCATTGACCTGAGACCGTATATCCTTCAGCGGTTTGTTTAGCAATCCCTTCAGGGCGTGCAGAGTTGGCATAGACATGAGAGGGGTCACTGTATATCTCTTTCATACTAGGCTCGTCTAAAAATCGTCCAAATGTGCAGGCCAAATGGTTGTTCCAAACGATCCAAGCAACTGAGGCTTCAGCACTGGCTAGCGTCTCATAAACCTTTAACGTTTCCACAGGATTGCCTTGCCATCCTCCCAACGATTTTGGCAGTCCCATCCTAAATAACGACAACTCTGACAGTTTTTTGACCACTGTCGGTGCAATTTTTCTACAGGTTTCTGTTTCTTCTCTAGCCGATAGGGCTAAATCATAAATATCTTGAGCGGCATGGGATGGTAGAGCGTCTTTGTTATTTGATAGATGTGTATAACTCATAATATCCAACCTTATTTTAATGTATAAAACAGTATGTTTATCTAAAATTAATTCTAAATTTGAGATATAACAACGCCTATACCAAGAATAGCCAACAGTTGACTGCTATACAACCAATAATTTGCATATATGAAATATTATATTGAGATGAAAAGTAGAAGTGATGATTCGATGAAATATTAAATACTATGTTTGGCTTAAGAGTATCAATGCTTTGCCTGTTTTCAGGCAGTCATTCGCTTTGATTGCTTTGTCTGAGCCCTGAGCCCAGAAATTATAAGGGCGTTTTGTTATTTAATTCTCTAATCATTTAATTTTCTAGGGCATGTCCTCATTTTAAAAATGGTGATAAAAATGAGATAAATTGCCGTCAAACAAGGAAAATAGCGCAGATAATATCAGGATATTAACCAGCTATTTGACGATGTTTGGCAAGATTTAGCCATTTTTAGCCCATTTAGAGGATACTCGATTGAATTGAGGACACGCCCTAGTCATTTAATAGCAAAACACCCTTACTGAAAGCACCCTGTTTGAGTATTTATTGAGACTTGGGCGCATCAGGCTGCATGCTAGGATCAGCGTCAGCAAAGGCTTTGAGCGTACGGCAATGCGTGTCAATTTCGACGATATTGGGATAAGCACTTAAATCCACGTTAAAACGTCGCGCCGAAGAGACCTGAGGAATCAAATAGCAATCTGCAAAAGTAGAGCTGTCACCGTAGCAAAATTTTCCACGGCTTTTGTCTTTTGCTAGTATTTTTTCTAACGCCGCAAATCCCTCACTCATCCAACGGTTGCACCACGCCATGACTTTTTCTTCGTCTACCGCCAGCTCATTGCGTAGATATTGTAAGATACGGCGGTTATTAATGGGATGAATATCACAACCAATCATAGCGCTAATGGCTCGTACTTGCATCCGTCCAGCCGCGTCTTTAGGCAATAGCGGGTTTTCTGAATGAACTTCTTCTAACCATTCTAAGATGGCAGGGCTTTGATATAGTAATAAATCATCGGTCTGTAAAACAGGCACCAATCCTTGTGGATTGAGTGATTTAAACGCATCTGCTAACTGCTCATCTTTTGCTAAATTGACCGAAATATAGTCATAGTCTAAGCCTTTGAGATTCATCGCGATACGAGTACGATACGAGGTGCTGCTGCGAAAGTAGCCATAAAGTGTCATCATTGTGAATTCCTTTTATTATGGTAGGTTGTGAATGAGATAAGCGGTTATAATTAATGGTACGAAATGTATCTTATACAATTAAAAAACTCTTATGACGTTACCTCTTCATTTCAGTTTTTCATGAATATGTTAGATTAATATGCCAAGTAAATTACTCATTGAGCAAAACATGCCAGCAGCTGAAAGCCCTTTAGAAAATCCCGTGACAACCAATAAAAGTCAAAGTGGCGTCCAGTCACTGGAGATTGGATTGTCGGTGGTAGACGTTCTTATCGATCATAACGAGCCGATGATGCTAAAAGATATTGCGCAAGTGATGCAAATGCATCCAGCAAAGTGTCACCGCTATTTGGTCAGCCTCATACGTAAAAACTATGCGCGTAAGCTTGATGATGGTCGCTACGGGCTAGGCGATAGGGTTAACACATTGGCAGCATTGGGGCACTCTGGATTTAGTCAAAACAATATTTTAGAGCGGCTGACGCACATCGCTAATGAAATCAAAGACACCCTGAATTGCGGTGTGCAGATTGCCAAATGGTTTAGCGAAGGTCCTATTATTATTCAGTCCGTTGAACCAGATAGCCCGATTAGTATTATCACTCGTATCGGTTCACGTATGCCGCTGACGACATCGGCGACGGGGCAATTATTTGCCAGTTATCAGCCAGATGCCGTCATTCAGCCATTGGTCACAGCTGAATGGCAGACAGACAATGAAGCAATAATCACAGAAAAATGGCAGAATTTCAGTCACTTGCAAGCCAAGATTCGTACCCAAGGCTATGCGACAGTGACGGGTGATATGCTCATGGGGATTAATGCCATTACGATTCCTGTCATATTGCCGCCGTTTGTTAATAGCGCTGTTAATCTATCTGCTGTTAGTGGCAAAACTGCTAGCAAAGGACTACCACTAGAGTACGCCATCACTATCATCGGAACGACAGAGCAATTGCCTATGAGTGAGCAACACAACGTGGTTGAGCAAATTCTAGCAATCGCGCAGCGTTATCAAATTGCGTAGCTGGTTTTTTTACTATATAAGTTTTAATCATATAAACTGACCGACTATCGCGTAAAGGAATTTTTGTCCGAATATCGTTTAATGATATTCATCCTTTAGACCATACAGGCGCTACTGGCAGCTTTTGCTTTTTCGTACACGTTGTCAGCGTCTAGACCAGTGGCATTGACTTCATCTAGATAGTGCTGTGAGCCTTCCATTAATGGACCTTTCCAGTCTGGGTCATTGAGTGGGTCAGGGATATCGATCATGATATCGCCTTTTTCTTTGGCTGCGGCCATTGCTTTGGCGTTACTGACGTCAAATACTTTGGAGACACGTGCTGCCATCTCCGCCCCTGAATTGTCATCAATTACTTTCTTGAGATCATCAGGTAAGTTGTTGTATTTCTCTTTATTCATACTGATAACAAAAGTAGAGTTATAAAAAGGAATGTTGGTGTGCGTATTGATTAACTCATCAAGACGAAATGCTTGAATGGGCTGCCAAGTAAAGCTAAGTCCGTCAATGACACCGCGTTGAAGGGAAGTATAAGTATCACTGGCAGGCATGCCAACAGGCGCCGCGCCAGTCGCTTCGATAATGTGACTGGCAACCGCAGAAGGTTGACGAATACGCAAACCTTTCATATCAGCTGGCGTGCGAATAGGCTTATCTACGGTATGCAGCGCACCTTGTCCAGTGCCTATCAGCGCTAGCAGGTGAGTATCTTCGTACTCATTTTTAATGACACTATCATCATACAGTTTATGAAGTATGCAGCTCTGCTGCTGTGCAGTATTGGTGATACCTGGCAGCTCTACAATTTGAGTTAAAGGAAATCGCCCTGCTGTATATCCTTGCGCTTGCATACCAATATCAACGATACCTTTTGCGGTAGCATCATAGGTAGCACCCGGTTTGCTAAGAGTAGCAGAAGGGTAGATCTCAATCTTTAAGCGGCCTTTTGATTCTTCTTCAATTTTCTTTGCCCATGGCTGCAATGCTTCGGTGTTTATGTTGTCATTGGCAGTCATAAAGTGTGAGAATCTTAGAGTAGTCACATCGCCTGTCTCTACATCAGCGTCTACTGCTGGGTCGTTATTAGAGCAACCAGTCATCGCGATCGAAGTCGCTAAGAGTATTCCTAAAGGGGGTTTTATTTTCATCATTGAATCCTTTCATGATGGTTAGATATTGTTCGCTACCTAGGGCGTGTCATCAATTAGTATATTGATGCATTCAATGGTCTTAAAATGATGGCACGCCCTAATTAATCATATAAAAAGAGATAGCAAACACAATAACAGGTCAATCACTCACCGACAGGCGCGACTTCTCTTGCTTCAGCCAGTTCCTCTGCATGTAAAAACTGGGTATGAGCTGGTGCGCGTTTGGTACGTGACCATTCTTCTAACATCTCATACTTCATGGCTTCAGTAATCATCGAGACTTTTTCTTCTGAGGTAATATCATCGTAGGTGAGTTCCATACGATGGCCATTAGGATCAAAGAAATAGATAGAATGGAAGATACCGTGATTGGTCACACCGACCACATCAATACCATTTTCTTCTAAATGCTTTTTTGCTGCCATTAAGGCATCACGGTTTTTTACCTTCATGGCTAAGTGTTGCACCCAATTCGGGGTATTCGGATCAAAACCCATTTCAGGCTGATTGGGTACTTCAAAAAACGCCAATACGTTGCCATTACCTGCGTCTAAAAACACATGCATATAAGGATCAAAGGCTTTGGTCGAAGGCACGTGGTCTTCAGCAAATGCAAGGATGAAGTCCATGTTTAGATATTTTTGATACCATTCAACGGTTTCTTTAGCGTCTTTGCAGCGATAGGCCACATGATGGATTTTTTCAATTTTAAAGCTCATATCAAACTCCTTTTGATAGGGAATGCAGTAAGTAATAGGCTGCCAGTACCGATTGACTATAGGTCGATGGTTGCTTGGCAGCTCAAAAACACTGTGCTCACATTTTTTCTAGACTATTTGTCAAAATCAAAGTTAAGCGCGGGCAGTACTTTGCCGCGTACTTCACCAAACCCGACACGAATGCCGTCTTTTTCGCTATAGCCTTTCATGATTACTGTGTCGCCATCTTCAATAAAACTGCGGGTCTCACCGCCTTTTAAAGTGACAGGTTTGGTCGCATTCCAAGCAATCTCTAGCATTGAGCCATAAGAATCTGGCGTTGGTCCTGAAATCGTACCTGAGCCCATCATATCGCCAACTTCCACTTTACAGCCAGTGATAGTGTGGTGGGTGAGCTGCTGCGCCATTGACCAATACATGTGCTTGAAGTTGGTCTCACAAACCACAGTGGCGCTATCTGAGTTTTCAGGCAATAACTCAACTGATAGATGGATGTCGTAGCTATTATTGCTGTCTTTTTCGTTTAGATATGCCAATGGTTTTGGCTCTTGAATCGGGCATGCCGTTTTAAAAGGTACCAACGCATCCATAGTCACAATCCAAGGCGAGACTTCAGAAGCAAAGGTTTTAGCATTAAATGGACCTAAAGGCACGTATTCCCATTTTTGAATGTCACGGGCTGACCAGTCGTTGAGCAAAACCATGCCAAAAATATGCTCAGAAGCATTGTCCACTGCGATTGGTTGACCAATGCTATTACCTTTACCAACTACAAAAGCAGTCTCAAGCTCAAAATCTAAACGCTTGCAGGCTGAGAAAATAGGGCGGTCATCAGCGTTTGGCTTTAATTGACCAGAGGGGCGTATCACCTCAGTGCCACTGACGATGACGGTGCTGGCGCGTCCGTTATAGCCCACTGGCATTTCAGTCCAGTTAGGGAGCAGGGCGTTGTTTGGATCACGAAACATAGTGCCGACGTTGGTGGCGTGCTCTTTAGACGAATAGAAATCGGTAAAGCCTGGTACGTGAACAGGCAGATGCATGGTGACGTCTGCTTGATTAAATAGCGCTTTTTTCTGCAAATCTTGATTATCACGCAAGGCGTCGCTGGCACTAGATAGGAGGGTTTGGATGGTTGTGCGTGCTTGGGTCCAATTGTCTCGACCTGAGTCAATAAAAGCGTTTAGCGTTGCTTGATCAAAATATGGACCACCCTCTAAGCTCAGTAAACCTTCTGCTTCGAGCACAGCCAAATCCAATACGTACTCACCGATAGCCACACCAGCGCGGCGCTTATTATTATCAGCAGCGTCTTTGGCGTCACTAAAAATACCATAAGGCAGGTTATGAATGGAGAAGTCAGAATCAGCGGCGATATCGATAAAGGATGTGAGGCTGTTGTCAATCTTTGACATAGGTTGCTCCTTGCTAAAGCATATAATGAATTACGTTATAATTAACTACTTACGCATAATGTAATTTATCAAAGTGGAGATTGCAAGGGTTTTTGTGCAGTGTTTTCTTAAAATAGACGTGATACTAGGGACGTTGATGTTCTTTGGTAAAACAAATAGGAAAAACGTAGGACATAAAAAAAGGCTGAGCACTCGCTCAACCTTTTTATGAATCGCTATTACTGACTACCGCACCGTTTTAATGCGTGCTCACTCAGTCTTTCAAGACGTCTGCCATGGCATTGGCCACATAGTCGATGTTGCTGGTGTTCAGTCCAGCCACACACATACGTGAGTTGGAAACCATGTAAATGCCAAACTCGCTTTGTAAGCGTTCGACTTGCTCAGGCGTCAGACCAGTAAAGCTAAACATGCCATTTTGACGGGTAATATAGTCAAAGTTGCGGTTCGGGATTTTGGCTTCTAACACTGATTTTAGCTGTAAACGCATGGCTTTGATACGGTCGCGCATCGCATAAACTTCGCCAACCCATTGCTTATGTAGTGCTTCGTCGTTCATAACGATATCGACCACACGACCACCATGTGATGGCGGGCTTGAGTAAATACGGCGTACGGTAGCATTTAGCTGACCGAAGACGCGCTCTGTCTCGTCAACCGTTGGACAAACAACTGATAGACCACCGACACGCTCACCATATAGCGATAAGTTTTTAGAGAATGAGTTGCTGACAAACAATGGCAAGCCCATATCGACAGCTTTACGAATCGCATAAGCATCGCTGTCCATGTCTTCGCCAAAGCCTTGGTAGGCAATGTCCATAAATGGAATCAATTCGCGCGCTTGAATGACGTTCAGCACGGTATCCCATTGCTCACGGGTCAAATCTAGACCTGTTGGATTGTGGCAACAAGGATGCAGCAAGATCACATCATTTTTGTTCAACGTCTCAAAAAACGCAATCATTTCATCGAATTTGATGCTGCTGTTGGCTTTATCGTAGTACGGGTATTTACCCACTTCGACATCAGAGCCTTCAAAAATGGCAATGTGGTTGCCCCATGTCGGGTCACTCACATAGCATTTAGATTGTGGGAACCATTCATGGATGAACTCAGCGCCGACTTTTAACGCGCCAGAACCGCCGATTGTAGCGATAGTAGCGACCAAACCGTCTTTTAAAATCTGCGCGTCTTTACCGAACAGTAGTTCCTGACAGCCTTTACGATGTCCTGGTAAGCCTGCCATCGGCAGATAAGGACGCGGCGCAATAGGATCGGCAATGCGTTCTTCGGCTGTTTTTACACAGTCAAGTACAGGCAATACACCATTTTCATCATAATAAATACCAATGCCTAAATTGACCTTTTTAGGATTGTTATCTGCTGTATATTTTTCCATCAGCCCTAAAATTGGATCACCAGCGTAATAGTCGATACGTTCAAACATGTTGTTTCCTTATGAAATATAAATCAAGCCGCCAAAAATCATAGAGCAAATTGACGGTTAACTCAATATGAGATTCAATTATCTTGCATAATTAATAAAATAGTTGGTTGCAACCATTGTGTTTCAAGGCTTTTTAAGCACCGATCATGTCTGTATCAGCGATACTTAAGTATGCTGTAAGTCATTAAAATGACTGGAAAAATAGCTCTGCAAGAAGTCTTTGAAAGCAATGGTAGCAGGCGATAACGCACGAGAAGAACGCTGATAGATAAAAAACTGCCGCATTTTAACGGGTTGTGCCAGCGGCCTCATTTGTAAGCCATTGGCGCTAACCCAGTCGATGACTTCGGGCATATAGGGCAAACATAAGGTAATACCGAAGCCTTGACGGGTCATTTCAAGCGCGGTAGACATAAAATTCACTTTATACCGTGCCTGTTGGATATGACTGGCGATACGGTCATCCAACTCGGCTGTCACTTGTTCAATGAAAGGGCCTTGCAGCGTGATGAGCGGAATGTCTAATAAATCCTGCCACATTATTTCATGTTTTTGTGCCAGCGCATGGTTGTCAGGCATCACCACACAAAATGGCAGCTGATATAACAAATCAGCATTGATATCGTCCTCAGCCTCCATAAATCCAAGCTCAGTACCGACACCCAAATCTACTTCAATGTCCTGAATATGTCTGAGTAAGTTTTCTGCCGAACAATCTAATAGCGACACGCTAATCTCGGGGTGTTGTTTGGAAAACTGGGCGATGACTGCTGGCATCGAAGAGGCTGCAAACTGCGAAACAGCGAGTCGTACTTGACCTTGCGCCAAGCTTGTTAAACTGCTCGCCTCATTTTCAAACAGCTGCATCTCATTCAAGATACGCCGTGCTTGTGGCAATAAATGCCGTCCTACTACCGACAAAGACAGCTGGCGGGTAGTACGGTCGAACAGCACAATACCGAGGCTGGACTCTAGCTCTTTAATCAAGCCGCTAACGGCAGATTGGGTCAAATGCATCTGATCGCTGGCACGGGTAAAACTGCCATTGTCAGCGACTTGGATAAAAGCGGTTAATTGGCGAATGCTGATATTCATAAGTAAACCTGATAAATAAATCATAAAAAACAATTAGTCTTATAAATAAACCTAATCTAATATAAATACATCGTCAATAAGAATTATTGATTGAAGACATTTTTTATCGCATTTTTACCACCAATTGAAATTAAGGATGATTACAATGGCAGATTTATTTGACAACCCAATGAGCCTGAATGGGTTTGATTTTGTTGAATTCGCCTCGCCTCAACCGGATGCGGTCGACGCATTGTTCAAACAGCTTGGCTTTGCCCATGTCGCCAATCATCGCTCAAAAGATGTGGCGCTATACCGTCAAGGTGATATCAATCTTATTCTAAATCGTGAACCAAAAAGCGAAGCCAGCTATTTCGTTGAAGAGCATGGTGCTGGCGCTTGTAGCATGGGTTTTCGTGTGCAGAATTCCAAAAAAGCTTATGAGCGTGCCATCGAAATGGGCGCGCAGCCAGTAGACGTACCCACTGGTGTGATGGAGCTGCGCCTGCCTGCTATCAAGGGTATCGGTGGCTCACTGATTTATCTCATCGATCGTTATAAAGATGGTGAGTCTATTTATGACGTCGATTTCGAGTTTTTTGCTGATGTAGACCGTCGTCCTGTCGGGCATGGTTTTAAAGTCATCGACCATTTAACCCATAACGTTTACCGTGGTCGCATGGCTTATTGGGCAAACTTTTATGAGCGCATCTTTAACTTCCGCGAAATCCGCTTTTTTGACATCAAAGGTGAATATACGGGTTTGACCAGTAAAGCCATGACAGCGCCTGATGGCAAAATCCGTATTCCATTGAACGAAGAGTCAAAGCAGGGCGGCGGTCAAATTGAAGAATACTTGATGCATTTCAACGGTGAAGGTATTCAGCATATTGCTTTGGCCAGCGATGATTTGTTTGCCAGCATCGATAAATTAAAAGCAGCGGGTATCCCGCTCATGACTGCTCCAACCGCAACTTACTATGAAATGCTGAGTGAGCGTCTACCAAATCATGGCGAAAATGTCTCTGAGCTACAGATGCGCGGTATCTTGTTAGATGGCACCACTGAAGGCGGCGCACCGCGTCTGCTACTACAAATTTTCTCTGAAACTATCTTAGGTAGCCCTGTATTCTTCGAGTTTATCCAGCGTAAAGGTGATTACGAAGATGGCTTTGGCGAAGGTAATTTCAAAGCCCTATTTGAATCCATCGAGCGCGATCAAGTCCGTCGTGGCACGGTTGGTCAGCCAGAAACTGAAACACCGTAAGCGCCTCTACATTTAGGGAAAAATCCATAAAATAAACGGGCAGGGCAAAAGAAGTTTGTCTTGTCCCTAATAACCACTGCGCTCTGTAATACCATGTGTTCAATGCGATGACTGAGCTATGGTTCAGTCATGATTGAAAACGAATAGCAAAAATTCAGAGCGCTAATGGCAATAAAAGGAATACAGGCATGGAACGCCTACCACATACGAATTCTGTTAATAAAGCTATCGGTGCCAACAGCGTTGCTTGCAAAACGCTAGGCACTGATGCCAGTCACGATGATTCTGCTTATAAAAAGCAGGATTCTATGCCTAAAAAACAACCTTACGTGTCGCATCAGCCAGATAGCCATGGTCATATTCACTATAGTGATGATGAAAATGGTATGTGGCAGGCATTGCTTGAGCGTCAAGCCGAACAAATACCCAACCGTGCCTGCCCAGCCTATCTAGACGGTTTAAAAAAACTGAATTTGCCCGCTACGCGTATTCCGCAGCTGCAAGATATTGATGCAGTATTGCAAGCTACGACTGGCTGGCAAACTGCCGCTGTCCCTGCATTAATCAGTTTTGGTAAGTTTTTTAAATTGCTTGCCAATAAATCCTTTCCGGTGGCAACTTTTATCCGTCGATTTGATGATATGGACTATATCGAAGAGCCTGATATTTTTCATGAAATCATTGGACATTGTCCGCTTTTGACCCATCCTGCCTTTGCGATGTTCAATGAAACTTATGGCAAGCTGGGTCTTAATGCCACTAAAGAAGAACGGTGGTTTTTGGCACGGCTCTATTGGTTTACCATCGAGTTTGGTTTGGTGGGACAAAATAAAGGCAGTCGCCGAATCTATGGCGGAGGCATCTTAAGCTCACCGTCTGAGACGGTTTATGCACTCAATGCTGGTTCTGAGCAGCAAGCAGAACCTCAGCATCAACCGCAAAATCAACCAGAGCACCGAGCGTTTGACTTGCTTGATGTGTTGCGTACCCCTTATCGTATCGATCATATCCAGCCGATTTATTATGTCATTGATGATTTGGATACATTATTTGATATCGTCAATAGCGATATCATGGGAATGGTCAAACAAGCCATGTCGCTAGGATTGTTCGAGCCTAGTTATGCAGTAAAAAACGCCTAATGCATGGTTAAGACAAACGGCATCATTTGAATGATGTAGTCGTAAATGACAGCGTCAACATGGACGTAACTGTATTAAACATAACAGTATTAAAAAAACGAATAGTTAACATAAAAGGACATTATAATGACGACATTATCACAAGCCAGCTGTGAGGTGTGCCGCATTGGCGCGCCAACGGTCAGCGACATCGAAGCACAAGAGCTATTACAGCAAATTCCAGATTGGTCATTGATCGAGGTTGATGGCATCAAGCAATTACAACGTCAATATAAATTCAAAAACTTCGTCAAGGCGATGGAGTTTGCCAACCAATTAGCTGACATCGCCGAAGCAGAAGGGCATCATCCTGGCATATTGGTAGAGTGGGGTAAAGCCACCGTAACGTGGTGGTCACACAGTATTAAAGGTCTGCATCGCAATGATTTTGTCATGGCAGCTAAGACCGATAGTCTGCTGGATCAATAATTAGGGTAGCAATCGCTATTGCAACTCATTAAACTTGTCCGACTCAAAGCCAACCCTAACGCCAGATTTGACTGGCAAGCTAAGGATGTGTGATGCCTCCAAAAATATTAACCCAAATTTCACCTCAACTGGCATTTATGATTTCTGCCATTGTTATCGCTATTATGGGCGTTACCATGATAGGTTTTGGCTGGGTACCGCATTTATCATTGATACTCGCTATTTGTGTCTTGCTGGGCATTGGTCTGTTTAAAGGCTTGACCTTTGACGATATGCAAGCGCAAATGGCATCAGGTGTCATGCGCGGTATCGGTGCGATCTATCTATTCTTCTTTATTGGTTTGATGGTTGCCGCTTTAATGATGTCTGGTGCTATTCCAACGCTGATGTATTTTGGTTTTCAGTTGATATCGCCAGAGTATTATTACATTTCAGCCTTTGTATTGACCTCCATTATTGGTATTGCCTTGGGCAGTAGTTTGACCACCGCGGCGACATTGGGCGTGGCTTTTATTGGTATGAGTAATGCCTTTGATGCCAATGTCGCGATTGCGGCTGGTGCTGTGGTTTCAGGGGCGTTTTTCGGTGATAAAATGTCGCCGTTATCAGACACCTGTACCATTGCTTCATCGGTGGTGGGTATTGATTTGTTTGAGCATATTCGCAATATGATGTATACCACGGTACCAGCGTGGATACTCACGGTCATTATTTTTTGGTTTTTTTCTGGGCAGACCGCAGGCTCTGACTTGAGTCAAGTAACCGTATTGCAAGGTCAGTTGATTGAAAGTGGCTTGGTACATGGTTATGCGGTATTGCCATTCGTGGTACTGGTTGGGTTGGCGGTTTTTCGTGTCAATGCCATTTATACGATTATCTGTACCATTGTGGCAGCATTGATTATTACTTATTTGCACAGCTCGCCGAGCTTTGGACAATTAGGCGGCTATTTATTTGCAGGCTATGCACCAGCTGAATCGTTAGAGCTGGGTGAAGTCGGTGGTATGCTATCGCGCGGCGGTGTGCAGAGTATGTTCTTCACTCAAGCGATTGTGATATTGGCACTCAGTCTTGGTGGCTTGCTCACAGCATTGGGTATCTTGCCAGCACTGTTATCAGGGATTAAAGATACATTAACCACATCAGGACGCGCCATATTTGCCGCTGCCATGTCTGCTCTGAGTATTAACGTGCTTATTGGTGAGCAGTATTTGAGTATTTTATTATCTGGTACTGCCTTTCGTCCGACGTTTGAGCGCTTGAATTTACATCCTAAGAATCTGTCTCGTACCATTGAAGATGCAGGTACGGTCATCAATCCTCTAGTGCCTTGGAGTGTGTGCGGCGTGTTTATCAGCCAAGCATTAGGCGTGCCCGTGCTTGATTATCTGCCTTATGCGTTCTTCTGTTATTTATCGCTGTTACTAACGATATTGTTTGGCTTTACGGGAATTACCATCAGCCGACTCAAAAGTCAGTGACCTGAAAAACTTTTGTCTCTAAACTCTGCATTAAAACGCTAGGGCTTGTTGTGTCTTCTAAGACAACACAACAAGCCCTAGTTTTTATTTATACCCTTGCAATCATTTGAGACAAGCTGATAGGTGTTGAGTACGATATACCAGATTTGCAGCTCGCTAAGTTGAGTAGTAGGTGCTGTACAGGGGATTAAAAACGTTTGTTCAAGAGAGTGAGCAGACGTTTTTTTTGTGTCTTTTAATAATACTTGTACAGACATCGCTTCGGCATAGATAGCCGTTACTGACGTTGGTATTCGACAGCTCTTCGGTGGTTAAAGAAATAAAAACGAATAAAAACCCAATCAGCTTATCTTAACTCATCGAAGTGTTCTTCATTGATATGAATAATGGTTTGTGCGAGTTCAAAAATGATAAAGGGGATAAAGAATTATGCTTGTATTTAAGGGTTACTTGTCACAGATAAAAGAAAATGGGTCGTATAGATACTTACAAGCAACAGCGAATTGGAGCAAAAAGAATAATGTTTTAAGTTAATGATAATTGTTTTTATTATCGTTTACGAGTAAAATCGGTTTTTATTGGCTGTCCAATATAAACACAACGATTTAAATTAATGATGAGTACCGATATGTTACGTGCAAACCAATTGACCATCAGTCGCCAAGGAAATACCTTACTAGACAATGTAAGCTGTGAGATTGATAGCAACCAATTGGTCGCTTTGGTTGGACATAATGGTTCAGGAAAATCGACTTTAATCAAAGCGTTGGCAGGCGAAATGATGAGTAATGGCGGTAGTATCAGCTTGGATGAGCGCCGTATCAGTGATTACAGTAGCAAAGCGCTGGCGCGACAAATGGCATATTTGCCACAGCAACTACCAGAAGCCGCTGGTTTTTCAGTACGTGAGCTGGTTATGCTAGGACGTTATCCGCATCAAAAATGGCTGCAAAAGCCCAACCAAATGGATAAAGATAAAGTAATAGAAGCCATGCGCATCACCCAAACAGAGGCGTTCGCTGACCGCATTACGGCCACGCTTTCAGGTGGCGAGCGCGCTCGCGTTTGGCTTGCTATGTGTCTGGCACAAGACACCAGATATTTATTACTTGATGAGCCATTAGCCGCGCTTGATATGCACTATCAGCTTGAAGTTATCCAGCTTATCCGTCGTTTGGTAGATGAGCGGGGCTTGAGTGTGGTGATTATTTTGCATGATATTAATTTGGCCGCGCAGTATGCGGATCGAGTTATCGCCTTAAAAAACGGTCGTATTTGCCATAACGGTGATATCGGCAGCACCATGCAACCGACAGTATTGCACAAGATTTTTAACGTCGATATGCAACTGCTTAGTCATCCTATAACGGGGCAGCCAGTCGCCGTTGCCTAGTAGGGCATATCATCAATCTGAACGAAAATGAATAAGTAGGCTAAAAATGGTTAAATTTTTATAACCGTTTTTAAAATGAGGGCATGCCCTAGTATTTGCCTCATCTTTTTCATTTCTTATTTTCTCTTATTCGCGCAAAAGATAGGCCGCTATGTTTCCTGCTCTTTATAAATCTCTGTTCTCTTTAATAGCCATAAAACCTTTCATAAAAGCTGGCTCAAATCTCACTATTAGTAAATATAAGTGTTTGCCGCTTATAGCAAGCTTAACACTGACCACCGTGCTGACGGCCTGTCACCAACCAATAACGTCACAAAAAGACGCTCAAGTGGGCAATGCAGATAACGCTAACATCAATATAGTCTCACCTGATTGGGGCAATGCGGCAACCTTGACCGCTATGGGTTACCCCCCGATAGCGACGGGTGATGTGAGGGTGTGGGACAGATGGGTAGGTACGCCTGAATTGCCAACCTCAATCATTGATTTGGGCATTCGCTATCAGCCTAATGCGGAATTGGTTGCCCAATTGCCTGTCGATTTGGTCGTCGATAACTTTTTTTATGAGCATGCCCGCAATCTCTATGGAGATGTGCCCTCTGAGTCGGTCATGTTCGCCGCTAAAGGCGATACCGCAACTTGGGCAGATTATACTGAGCCGACTCGTCAGTTGGGACAGCTAATTGATGAACTAGCCTTGGCTGAAAGCTATATTAAAAAAAGTCAGAAAGACATCAAACTGGCAAGTGAGCGTCTGCAGCAGCGCTATCCAAAAGTAAAGAGATTTGCCGTTGTACAGTTTGCTGATGCTAATAACATGCGCATGTATGTCAAAAATAGTTTGTTTCAGCCCGTGCTAAGTCAGATGGGCAAAAAGCTGGATGTATTAGGCAAAGGCAATCAATGGGGGTTTGTCCCCATTCGAATGGGAGACTTGGCTCAATTGGATAATGAGACCTGCCTATTAATCATAGACCCGCTGAGTCCGATAACCCGAGCTGAGATTAAAGACAGTTTGGTTTGGCAGCGTCTAGGCTATGGCGATGAGCGCTGCGTGGGTGAGCTGCCGCCCATATGGATTTATGGTGGCATGTCGTCACTGGTCGGTTTGGCAAATAATTTATCAATAGTGACATTAAAAGGTGGGGCAGCATCATGACTATTAATACTGCCGCACAGACTCATCATTCTCATACCAATAATACTACTGATTATGTCAAGCCTATGACTTCACTTGCAGCGTCTCAGTCGCCCACATTGAAAACACCATCAGAGCAACACTCCAAGCTTATGCAAAAACCTCCCAATCCAGCACCAAAACCACCTCGGCAACCACCTTCGGTATTTGCGGATACATGGCGCATCTGTGCAGTAATGATTATCCTGGTGGTGTTGTCAGTATGGAGCACGTGGGCATTAATCGCTCAGGAGTGGACACGCCCAATCAGTGATTTGTTTATTCCAAGCTCGCAATTGGATATTATCAGTCTTGCGACGCAGCTGCATATAGTGGCGACCAGCATAGTGGCGCTATTGGCAGGGGGTCTGCTTGGGGTTGTCAGTATTTTGCTACAGCAATTGGTCAAAAATCCATTGGCATCAGACACCACATTGGGCGTCGGTGTTGGTGCACAATTGGCCATGCTCATTGTGACCTTGTTTTTGCCAAGCTTAGCGATTTATGGCGGACTTTATGTGGCCTTTGTCGGCGCGCTTATTAGTATGGGACTGGTCTTTGTATTGTCAGCACCCAGCCGATTTAACCCTTTGATTTTGATATTGGCGGGCTTGGTGGTAAACATTCTACTTGCCGCCGTTGCCAATGTCTTGGTATTGTTTTTTGCTGAACGTAGTAATGGCATGCTGTCGTGGGCGGCGGGATTTTTGGCACAGAATAGCTGGCATACCAGTACGATGCTAGCGATAACGGCCGTCGTGATGGCGGTTGTCTGTCTACCCTTGTTAAAACCATTAACCTTGATGAGTCTCGATGACTCACAAGCCAAACGCTTGGGCGTGCCGATTAACGGTATCCGTGCATTGGTGGTGCTTATTGTGGCGGTTGTTACCGCTTTGGTGGTTAGCGAAGTTGGTCTAATTGGTTTTATCGGTCTTGGCGCTGCCAGTCTGGTCAATGCACTGGGAGTCGCTTCTATTAGCAAACGTCTGCTTGCAGCCTTTGTCTTAGGGGCGTTGCTTTTATGGCTGACTAGCAATGTTGCTTTATTACTCGAACCCATACTAAATATGCAAATTCCAGCAGGGGCGATGACGGGTATTCTTGGTGCACCACTGATTATTTGGCTGATTTTGCGTCAGCGCCGTGAGCGGATAGAAACAGTAACCCCGATGCTAACGGGCAAGCATACACCTGTGGCATGGTGGCGCTGGGGTATTGGCGTGGTAATGATAATCATACTTGCCTGTGTTTTTGTCCAAGACGTCAATGGTTGGGGACTAAGTACCGATTGGGCAATTACTCAGCAGTATCGGCTACCGCGCAGTTTGAGCGCAGCGGCAACGGGTCTGATGTTGGCCATCGCTGGTGTGTTATTGCAAACGCTCACCCGCAATCCGATGGCAAGTCCAGAAGTATTGGGTGTGAGCTCGGGCGCGGCGCTTGGGGTTATCTTAGGGTTTTTACTGCTACCAAGCTTAGGGCTATCTGCCGGAGCTGGTACTTTATTAATCTCAGGATTATCAGGAGCGATGGCTGTAGTATTGCTGGTGATTTGGCTGGCACGCAAGGTAAGCTCTGGCTATCTATTACTGGTCGGTATCGGTATTGCCGCGATGATGGATGGGGTGATGCACATGGTCAAGCTGTCTGGCGATCCACGCCTAGAAGCGATGCTTAGCTGGCTATCGGGAACGACTTATAGCGCTCAGCCTAGCACCGTGTGGTATCTTATCGGCATTGCCCTCATTTTATTTGCCCTCAGCTTATTGCTTATCAAACCTTTAAGAGTGCTTGGTTTGGGTACAGGGATCGCTCGTAATTTGGGGGTGGCTGTGACGCCAGTGACACTCGCGTTATTGGTGTTGGTGGCGGCGCTAAGTACTGCCAGTACGCTTGCGGTTGGGCCATTGAGTTTCATTGGTCTAATGGTGCCACATTTGGCGACGTCACTCGGTGCGGTAAGGCTTGAGCGCCAATTGCCATTAGCGGCTTTGTTAGGCGCAGGGGTGATGGTAATAGCAGACTGGATTGGGCGTTATGTCATTTTCCCTTATGAGCTGCCTGCGGGTACGATTGCGGCTATCATTGGCGGTGCGTACTTTTTATGGCTGATTCGTAAAGTGCCAGGCGCAGTGAGTGGATAGTTTTTATGGGAAATTAATGACTGACGAATAACTATAATCAGCCATCATGATCAGTCATTAATACATACCGTCCAGCGCTTAAATAGCGCTATATCTTAAAATCACCAATGTTCGTCATATTCAGTAAGTCATTTGACATTACTTTGAAGGGGTTTTAAACTTTTTTATTCAAGCTCTTTTTTAATAAATGATCGAATATAAACGGACCAAGGGGTAAAAAGGCTCCGAGTACCCCTGCTGGCATGGCCCAAAGGGGCATTTTGATTTTGGTGGTGGCTATCAACAGCATTAAAATATACGCGATGAACAATCCGCCATGAGCCATCCCTATGTAGGTGACCGCTTCTGCAATACCCATCATATATTTTAGTGGCATGGCGATGCAAAGTAATAATAAGAAGGACGTGCCTTCCAAGTAACCCATGATCGTAAGAATCTTTAATACAGAGTTCTGATCTTTTGTGAGATGAGGTGTTTCTGTGATAGTTGTCTGAGCCTGCGACACTATATCTTCCTTTTGTTTATAATAAATAAGGTAAGGGTTTTTCAATATCGCTATGATACTGGCTTTGTTCAATGCTTTGAAGTATTAATTTTACCAACCCTTAATAGAGATCAGTAACGAAACTAAATGACTCTTGATGTCAGTGACTCTAAGGCTGCTGATCTCGTTTTAACTGTGAAAAAATATATGACTGCTTACTCCCTTTCTTGTCTTTATTCTTTTCGTCGCTGTCCTTATGCCATGCGCGCGCGTCTTGGTCTGTTGTTTGCCGAGTTGCCAGTAGCGCTACGGGAGATCACCTTAAAAAACAAACCTGCGCACATGCTAGCGATTAGCCCAAAAGGTACCGTGCCAGTTTTACAGCTCGCTGATGGTGTTGTAATCGAAGAGAGTCGGGACATAATGGAGTGGGCACTTGAACAGCAAGATCCACAAGAGCTGTTGAACCCTAAGACTTTGCATCAAGGTAATACGTTAATTGAGCAAAACGATCAGGAGTTTAAGCATTGGCTAGATCGCTATAAATATGCTGACCGTCATCTTGAAATGACCCAAACAGAATATCGGCAAAAAGGTGAAGCATTTCTACAGATTTTAGAAGCACTGCTTACTAAAAATACTTATTTGCTAGGAGACAGTGTGACCATTGCCGATATCGGTATTATGCCATTTATCCGCCAATTTGCTCATGTAGATCGCGACATTTTTTACAGTTTGCCTTATCCTAAACTGCAAATATGGCTAAAAAACTGGCTAGCGCATCCATTATTTATACAAGCCATGACCAAGTTTCAACCTTGGCAAGATGGCGATGCGCCAGTGATTTTCTCTTCTTAGCAAAAGTGGCTCATTCTTTGCTTTGTAAATATTTCATCAATCTATTTTAGATATGTCCAGCACGAATCCACGCGTCATTAAACAATCCCTAATAGTGAGGGAGTTGTTTACCCTCACTATCTTGATAGACCTCAACAGCACTATTCTCAAAATAAATATCAATCTATGGCGGTTTGATAGCCGCTTTTCATAACCTTTGTATCAAAAGGGTTGAGTGCCTATTGTGTACACTTGTACTCTTAGGTTAGAATGAACATAAGTGTATCATTATATAAATATTCTTGAGTGAGCTCAATTACGAATTGATTGGCATGGTTGTGAAAGTAACTTTTATACGAGTGTGAATATAAGAGTGCGCAAACAACGAATCCACGTGCCAATTATAGTGACGCCGATAGCTTTGCTTTTTATACGCGATAACCACTTAATTCACCCCTAATCCCAACATTTACGAAGGACTGTTTGAAATGTTAAAAAGTGCCATTAAAGAGACTGAATTAGAAAAAATCGATATCATATTAGTAAAAAATATTTTAGAGATTGGTATTCAAGATGATTATGCTGACAAGATAGCGGCTGATTATATCGAGACGTTAGCCCGCGCAAAAAGTGATAAAAACAGTCTCTTATATAAATCATCTAAGGTAAAAGAGTGCTATAGACAGTCGGATCTGCATAAATCTATCAATCGTATTATTTATAAGATCGAGCCTTTAAGGGTTGCTATTATGCGTGAAAGTCTAGCATTGCAGCAGGCAGTGGCTGAAGGCAATAAAGAGATAGCTGATGAGATTATTAAGGTTGTCGTTAGAATGAAGCTAGAAAAAAGTAAACTTGAGAAAAATCTTAGCGCACTTATGGGTAACGTAAAAAATCTTCAGCTCGCTAGCTAATAAAATAACAACAAAGCAAGGCCATGCTTGAAAATGGTGTCAGCCTTTTTGAGCTACGTAGCCAAGCTGTGTCTGGTGCACCCGCTGACCATCTAGGAGTGTTCAGATCGTCAAAAGCCAGTCTTCACGCGAAAACCTTTGCGGCAGATGGAAAGCGCATTTTTATTGGCCAGTTCAATTTTGACCCCCGTTCGGCTGCGCTCAATACTGAAATGGGTTTAATGATCAACAGTGAACAGATGGCACAGAAACTGCATAAAGCATTTGACGAGGGCGTGGTTGGTCTTACTTGGCGAGTAGAGCAGCGTAATGGAAGGCTCGTCTGGATCGATTCCTATACTGGATCGATGAGCGTCTCGGAGCCTGGACAAAGTACCCTGCTTAACATTATCTTGACAGTAATAGGGTGGTTACCAGTTGAGTGGCTTTTGTAGCTATAGATAACAGTACTATATATGATGAACAGTGCTATATAGGATCATGAGCTATAATATCCAATATCTGGCACATTCATTCAGTAATGTGATAAATATAAAAAATTGGCTAATGCTATGTCTGTCATAGTGCTTGGAATATTTTTACGTTCTTTTAATTAAAAAAAGCAGCGATGCTACAACTATTAATAATTATTTTTACTATTTTTTAAGATGATTTGTTAGCGTCTCTATCCTGCTTATTTTTAATCGTTTATGCTCAAGTATTTTACAGATACTCACTAAGATATCTAAAAAACAATTAAGGAAAATTTATGCATATCACTGCTAATTTCGATGCTGGTAATATTGAGGTTATTAATTTAGAAGATAAAAAAAATATCCAATTGGCTATTCGTCCGGACGTCGGTGGCGAGTTTTTTCAGTGGTTTAATTTTCGCCTGACAGGTCAAGTTGGCGAGCAATATGTGCTCAATATTATGAATGCAGGGGATGCAGCATTCCCTGCAGGGTGGGAGAATTACCAAGCGGTGGCGTCGTACGATCGCGACTATTGGTTCCGTCTACCAACTTCTTATAAAGATGGCAAACTAACCATAACGGCAGAGTTGGAATGTGAAACCATTCAAATTGCTTTTTTTGCCCCTTACAGTGATGAGCGTCATCAAGATTTATTAGCAGCGGTGCAAATGCATCCATTAGTGACGTTAGAGCATTTGGGAGAAACCCTTGATAAGCGCGATTTAACCTTAGTCAAAATTAGTGATGGCGCTAGCAATAACGATGCGCCTAAACGCAATATTTGGATTACGGCACGTCAACATCCCGGTGAGACGATGGCTGAATGGTTGGTCGATGGTCTATTGCATAGCCTGTTAGATGGTGATAATACCACGGGTAAATTATTATTAGATAAAGCTAACTTTTACATCGTGCCTAATATGAACCCAGATGGCAGCGTGCGCGGGCATCTGCGTACCAACGCAGTTGGGACTAACCTAAACCGTGCTTGGTCAAATCCAAGTTTGGAAACCAGCCCTGAAGTCTTTCATGTCATTAATAAAATGGAAGAAACGGGCGTTGACCTGTTTTATGATGTACACGGTGATGAAGAAATACCTTTTGTATTCCTTGCTGGCTCGCAGGGTACGCCAAATTATAGCGACCGCCTCGCACGTCTACGCGATAGATTCTCAGAAGTGTTAAAGATCGCCAGTGCTGACTTTCAGACGGACGAGGGCTATGACGTAGATGCACCGGGTACAGCGAATATGACGCTTGCGACTCACTGGGTTGCCGAACGCTTTGACTGCCTTGCCAATACCTTGGAGATGCCATTTATAGACAACAATAATGTCCCCGATGCGGATACGGGTTGGTCACCAGAGCGCTCTATGAAATTAGGGGAAGCCTCATTAGTGGCTATGTTGGCAGTCGTGGATGATTTACGTGAGTGAATCATTTAGGTGGATTGTTTGGGTTATGAAATAAGTCTATGCACTCAAGGGTTACTTGTTCAACATTCTCTATGCCACTCCAAATCTCCTTAGATACGCCCTCAGATTTATCTGCTACCAGACCTTGCGAGTGCCATAACGGCACTTGCAATCCTACCAGACGCGCTCACTCTTACCGATATAACAATCGTTATACTCACTGTGTAGTGAGCGTTTGGGTAGGCGAATCTTACTCATAACGCTATTTTCTCATAAAACTATCCCAGATTATTTTGCTTATCTAAGACAGCCCTGAAGATTGAATATCCTTTAATATAAATATACAGGTATGTTAGCTTTATGTTTTAATAAATGACAGTTGTCATTTATGAGCATGGTTAATGTAAGTGACATAGATAGCCTTGATTTTATCGACGATTAGTTTTTGCACTTATGGAGCGAGCTATGAATAAAGTATTTAAAAAGATTTGGAGTCAATCACTAGGTTGTATAGTGGTGGTATCTGAAAATACTAAGAGCGCTGGTAAGACCAGTGGCACGACTGGCACTATCGCCCTGATAGCTCGCTCAAATAACTATAAAGTGTTGACTCTAAAAGGGCTTGCCTTCAGTATCGCAGCGATCAGTGGTTCTACAGTGTGGGCAGGCGTGGTATGCGTAACGGATCCTGTCTCTGGAGGAAGTGCGGCAACAGGTGCAATTGCACTAGCCTGTGGAATAAATAATGCAGCAGACGGTCTCAATAGCAGTGCTTTAGGTATTGATAATGAAGCATTGAGTGAAGCTACTGCGCTAGGCTATGCAAATAAAGCAAAGGGCAGTTATAGCAGCGCAACAGGTATTTCTAATGAGTCTTCGGGTATTTATAGCAGTGCGGTTGGTTATACTAATGCAGCATCAGGTGATTATAGTAGTGCGTTAGGTGCTAATAATGAAGCATCAGTTAAGTACAGTAGTGCCGTTGGTTATAACAATACCGCATCGCGTATCAATAGTAGTGCGGTAGGCTCTAATAATATCGCCTCAGAGGGTTATAGTAGTGCATTTGGTTATAACAACACGGCATCGAACATAAATAGCAGTGCAATTGGCTATAAAAATACCGCCTCGAATGTAAATAGCAGTGCCGTCGGTTTTGAAAATACAGCATCAGGTGAAGACAGTAGTGCCGTCGGTTTTGAAAATACATCAGAGGGTGACTACAGTGTTGCAGTTGGTTATCAGAATACCGCATCAGGTACAGACAGCAGCGTGTTTGGCAGTAATAGCCAAGCCACTGCGACAGGCGCAACCGCCATCGGTAGTTTCTCCATTGCAGATGAAAGGGATACGATTTCAGTTGGTAGCAAGGGTTTCGAAAAACGTATCACTAACGTGGCAGATGCAATAAATGATACAGATGCGGTAAATAAACGATATACCGACGGCAAAGCAACCGAGACTTTGACCGCATCAAAAGGTTACACCGACGGCAAAGCAACCGAGACTTTAACCGCATCAAAAGGTTACACCGACGACAAAGCAACCGAGACTTTGACCGCATCAAAAGGTTACACCGACGGCAAAGCGACTGAAACTTTGACCGCCTCCAAAGGCTATACCGACGGCAAAGCAACCGAAACTTTGACCGCATCAAAAGGCTACACCGACGACAAAGCAACTGAGACTCTAGCATCGTCACAAAGTTATACGAATGATCAGGTATTGAGCGTTAAACAGGACATTGCTGCACAGCATAAATATCTAAGCATCAATGGTGGTACGTCTGCAGAAGCGATTGCTAGTGGAGACAACGCAATGGCTTTAGGCACTAATGCGGCGGCGCAGGGCAAGCAATCTATTGCAATGGGAGATGGAGCCCAAGCAATCGGTGAGCAAGCTATCAGCATTGGCACTGGTAATAAAGTGACTGGAAATCATTCAGGTGCGATTGGCGATCCAAGTACGGTCAGTGGCAATAACAGCTATAGTATGGGCAATAATAATACCGTGTCTGGCGACAATACTTTTGTGCTTGGCAATAATGTCAATACTTCGGCAAAAAACGCCGTGGTACTCGGCAATGACTCTAGCTCCAACCGTGAAAACACAGTGTCGGTTGGTTCGGATATTAACCAGCGTCAGATTATCAATGTTGCTAATGGTACCGCTGATAATGACGCAGTCAATGTCAGTCAGTTACAAGACGCAAAAACAAGCGCTATCGAAACCTCGAACACTTATACTGATACTAAATTTAATGCTCTAAATGACTCTATTCACAATTATCTGCAAGACAATGGACAGCGCTTTAAGGAAATTGATGATCGTTTTGATCGTCAAGGTGCGATGAGTGCTGCGATGTTAAACATGGCAACCAGCACGTCAGGTCTACAAGGTAAGAACCGCATAGGCGTGGGTGCAGGTTTTCAGGGTTCCGAGCAAGCGGTTTCCTTAGGATATCAGCGTGTCATTAATCCCCATACCAGCTTTAGTCTCGGTGGCGCTTTCACGAAAGATGAGAACTCTGGTGGCATGGGTATGGGCTTTAGCTGGTAAGCATTGAGTAAACCAAAAGCCAAAAAAAGGACATTAATTTGTCCTTTTTTTCTGATGACCATTTCATACTTATTATCTAAAGCTTCTTATAGCCCAAACCTTTTTGAATGCTAATCCTGCTGTGAGCTAAGCGGTCGCTTGAGCGGCCTTATTTCTTTAAGAGTTTCTTTAAGAGCTGTCATAAGCTCAGGGGCATAAGGCAATGTCACAAGGCAATTTATATAATGTCACCTGCGTGCATTACACTTCAACTTACTACCGTGTTAAATAACTCTGTGTATAAATTAACAAAGTTACCCTAACAGCACACCGCATAAACCGACAACAGCTATAACACGTTGAATAATCAAACTGTCTTGCAGGTGAGTGTTTAGATAAGTGGCAAATCCTTTGCCGATAGTATATAGACCTAGCATGGCAACAATCATACCTGTAAAGAAGCCAGCGGTACTACTGTTTGCAGGCACTTCGATTGCATGAGCTGCACCGTGGAACATAGCAAGCGCACCAAAGCCAATGACTAAGAATTTATACACGGTTTTGACGGACATCTCGTGGTTTTGATTCAATGCCACATTAAAGTAGCGGCTCATAAGTGCCATGGTCAGGAGTACGATAGAGAGTAGAATACCGTATTCAATAAACAGGCTATTCAAGCTCACACTTAAACTCAGTACAAATCCTGTTACTAGACCAATTAACAGTGCTACAAAGCCTTTTTTAAAGCTGTGCATTTGAGTAAATAGCATGCCCATGCCCAGCGCTAACATCAGATGGTCGAACCCAGTCAAAGGGTGCAACATACCAGACAATATTGAAAGGCTAAATGAGCCATCTGCTGCCATCAATTCATGCCCAGGGTGAGCAAATGCGAGTGTTGGTAGCAACGATAACAGTGCTAAGCTACTGATTATGGTGGTTTTTTGGAAGATATTTTTGCGTATCATCGTTTTGGCTGTGTCTGTTGTCATGATAAATCCTTAATAAATAAACAAATCGATATAAAAACTGACTGATAATCCACTGATCCATCAGCGGTTTGTAGAGCACTTATTGATGCCATTACCTAAGGCATTCTACGCCACACTTAACATGCCTTTATCTAAGATAAAAGCAACAATGTCATCAAGACCTTCGCCTGTTTTCATGTTACTAAATACCACAGGCTTATCACCGCGCATTTTTTTGGCATCATGTGCCATCACCTCAAGTGACGCGCCTACGAAAGGGGCAAGGTCGGTTTTATTGATAATGAGCAAGTCCGATTTCATGATACCAGGGCCGCCTTTACGAGGAATTTTATCGCCTGCAGACACGTCAATGACATATAGTGTCAAGTCGGACAATTCAGGGCTAAAAGTTGCTGCCAAATTATCACCACCAGACTCGATGATAATGAGCTCAAGACCTGCAAATTGCTGCTGTAATTCGGCGATGGCAGATAAGTTAATTGAGGCATCCTCACGAATGGCAGTATGCGGGCAGCCACCGGTTTCAACACCGCGAATGCGCTCAGCTGGCATCGCCTCATTGCGGGTTAAAAATTCAGAGTCTTCTTTGGTATAAATATCATTGGTCACCACTGCCATATTGATGTCATCCCGCAGGCGTTGACATAGTCTCAGCGTCAATGCCGTTTTTCCTGAGCCTACAGGGCCGCCAATACCTAAGCGTAGAGGAGAGAGCGTCGTTTCTAAATTTTTGTTTTCGATTTTGGGTGTTAGGGCCATAAATAAAGTTCCTTGATGAGAGTTATGTATATTAGCGATTAAGAGCGAAATAGGCGGCTATATTGCCTTTCATGCTGGCAAGACAGTATGGCTAAATTTGGTAGGTTGGCGGACATATGTAGCTGTTGATAGAGAAGATTTCGCTTAAATGTTGTTATATCAGAGCAATCAGTCATTAACGCCATATGTTGAACGTGCGAAAATTTTTGCTGGACATTAGCAGCCAGTGGCTGTATTTGCTGACTTAATAACTGTTGCAGCTGCCAAATGATGCGCTGTCCTGCCATTTGTCCAAGCGGTACGGTCTTGACCGCAGCCAGCACCATATTTTCAATTTGACCAAAGGCGTAAGTGGTCATGGCTTGTACAGGGTTAAATTGCCAGTGCGAGCTGATATGGGCAAACAGTGGCAAAAAACCATGAACGAGTAAGCTATCAGGCACATTAAGCTCAAGAACATTATCTAGCCATGCGGATAAAGACAGCGCCAATTGACTTGACTCATAGACGAACTCTTTGGTTTCGCGGCTAGCGTGATAATCGGCACCTAAAGCATCAGTCAGCGCCACATCATTAATCATAATTGCCTCTATCATCAGCGCCAGTAGCGGTAGCTCATAACGACACAATGCCAGCTCCAAATAGTCACTCATAAACGTTAAACCACTGCTTTCGTCGTGAATGAGCCCTGACTCGATAGCAGGCTCTATGCCTTGCGAATAGGTATAACTGCCAATAGGTAGGTTGCTTGACGCCAGCATTAACAGACGTCCAGTTACCTCTGTATTATTCAGATCATTTATACCTTGTGCGGTACGGGTAGTCTGCTGTGAGTGTGTGGCGTGATTAGTCATGAGTATGCTCATGATTACGGCTATGGCTGTGAGCGTCAGAGTGATTGTGCTGATGGTTATCGCTATGTGCATGGCTATGACTATGACTATGATCACGATTGTGGCTATGAGAGTGAGAATGTCCGCCGTGCTCACCTTTATACGCACCAGTCTCTGGCTCAAATGGCGCTTGTACGGCTTGGGTATGTAGGCCAAGTTGATATAACATCGCTTCTAAAACATGGTCAGGCTCAAAGTAGAGTGCCTTAGGTGTCAGCATTAAAGGAACATGGCGGTTGCCTAAATGGTAAGCGCCTTTCATAAGGTCAAAGCCATTATCAGCGGTTACTTCTATCAAAGCTTGCTTGGCAGCTATTATTTGTATCAAGTTGCCTTGATGGTCTGCCAGCACACTGCCATTCTTAATGGTTTCCGTACGTGGCAAATCGGCACCAATGGTTTCTTGATGCTGAGTGTCTGCTTTAAACCGGCTACGTTGACGGGTATCGAAATCTAAATATAAAAAGTTTTCTGCCTTTTTTTGCCTATCAATAATCGCTTGTTGTTCAGCGCTAAGGGTTGATAGATCAAGACGTTGCGTATAAATGTTCATAATTATGTTTATAGTCCGTTAAAGTAGATGGTTGACAGCTGATGGTGGATTATCAGCACGACAATAAAAAGCAGCTAGAATAAAAAATAGCGCTGTGCCATCGGTAGATAGTCGGCAGGCTCACAGGTCAGCAGCTCACCATCGGCGTACACTTCATAGGTCTCAGGATTGACCTCCATCTTAGGACAGTAGCTATTAAACTTCATGTCTTGTTTACGTACCTTACGAATGTTGTGTACCGCTTTAATGACCTTTTCTAACCCTAATTGCTTATCAACACCCTTATCAATAGCCGCACTTGACATAAAGGTGATGCAAGTCTGCGCCACTGTTTTGGGGAAGCTGCCAAACATGCTGCGATAGTGCACAGGCTGCGGGGTTGAAATGGAAGCATTGAGGTCGCCCATGGACGCTGCCGCAATTAAGCCGCCTTTAATGATAAGGTCGGGCTTTACCCCAAAAAATGCAGGCGACCATAAAATTAAATCCGCCCATTTATCTACTTCAATGGATCCCACTTCGTCACTAATACCATGAGTGATGGCAGGGTTGATGGTGTATTTTGCGAGGTAGCGTTTGATACGAAAATTATCATTGCTGCTATCAGAGTCAGTGGGACTTAGCATGATATTTTCTAAGGATTGCTCAGTTTTAGCCGATTGATCAGGAGCCAGATGACCACGTTGGGTTTTCATTTTATCAGCCGTTTGCCACGTGCGAATAATGACTTCTCCTACGCGTCCCATCGCTTGCGAATCACTACTCATCATGGAGATGGCACCCATATCTTGTAAAATGTCTTCGGCGGCAATGGTTTCTTTACGAATACGACTTTCGGCAAAAGCGACATCTTCAGCAATGGCTGGGCTTAGATGGTGACAAACCATGAGCATGTCGAGATGCTCGTCAATGGTATTAATGGTGAAAGGGCGCGTTGGATTGGTTGATGAGGGTAAAACATTGGTTTCGCCAATAGCTTTTAAGATATCTGGGGCATGACCACCGCCAGCGCCTTCGGTATGGAAGGTGTGAATACAGCGGTCTTTAAACGCGCCTAGAGTGCTATCTAAATAACCGCTTTCATTTAACGTATCAGTATGAATAGCCACTTGCACATCATATTCTTCAGCCACGCTAAGGCAGTTATCAATGGCTTTGGGCGTGGAGCCCCAGTCTTCATGAAGCTTAAGCCCGATAGCACCCGCTTCAATCTGCTCTACAATGGGGGCAGGTAGACTAACATTGCCTTTACCTAAGAATCCGATATTCATCGGAATAGCATCAGTGGCTTTTAGCATACTATGAATATGATAAGCACCAGGTGTACAAGTGGTGGCAAGAGTACCTTCAGCAGGTCCCGTACCACCGCCTAACATCGTAGTCACACCAGACATTAGCGCCGTTTCACATTGCTGAGGTGCAATGAAGTGAATATGGCTATCGATTCCGCCAGCAGTCAAAATTTTACCTTCTCCTGCGATAATTTCGGTAGCCGCGCCAATAGGTAACGTCACATTAGGCTGAATATCAGGGTTGCCAGCTTTACCAATGCCACTGATACGACCCTCTTTGATAGCGATATCTGCCTTATAGATACCGCTGTAGTCCACAATCAAAGCATTGGTAATAATAGTATCGGCAACTTGCTCACCCAGCAGCTGTGATTGACCCATCCCATCGCGGATTACCTTGCCGCCACCAAATTTGACCTCTTCACCAATGCTAACGCTATCAGTATGCTGGTCACTGTGACTGGTCAAGTCATATTCAACTTCAAGCCATAAATTTGTATCTGCCAAGCGTACTTTGTCCCCTGTGGTAGGGCCAAAATGTTCGGCGTAAATACGTCGGTCAATGCGTTTTTTCGAGGTGTTTTGAGAGGTTTTAGGGTCTACAGCGCCCATAACTTTGCCCGAAAAACCATAAATGTGCTGTCTACCTGAGATGGCAACCAGTTCCACTTCGCGCGCTTGTCCTGGCTCAAAACGTACCGCAGTGCCAGATAGGATATTGAGTCGATAGCCAAGCGTCGACTCTCGATCAAAGCTCAGTGCTACATTGACTTCATAGAAGTGATAGTGAGAACCGATTTGAATAGGGCGGTCGCCGGTATTGATTACCGTTATGTTTTGAACATATCGGCCAGCATTCAAAGCCATATCGCCTGCTTTAATATTATATTCGCCTGCTTTTATCGTCATTTTTGTTATCCTTAATCGTCTTACGGCAATGGCTCTCGTTCAATATCGTTTTATACGGCTCTATAGCAAGCAAGCTATACGATGGGGTTATGTACCGTCACCAGCTTAGTGCCATCGGGGAAAGTCGCTTCAACTTGGACATCGTGTACCATCTCTGCAATACCTTCCATGACGTCATCGGCAGAGAGATAAGTGGCTCCTTCACTCATCAGTTGCGCTACGGTTTTGCCATCACGCGCGCCTTCCATAAGTAACATGCTAATGTAAGCGATAGACTCAGGATAATTGAGCTTGACGCCGCGGTTTTTACGACGTTCCGCCACCATGCCTGCGGTAAATAGTAAAAGTTTATCTTTTTCGGTAGGATTTAATTGCATAAAGCTTCCTTAATAATTATTGTGCTTTAAAGGCTATGATTCGTCTTTAATCTTTATAAAGTAAATAGGCTAAGTTAAATGTACTAAGTTAAATGTACTAAGTATAGTTATTCTGGTTTGATTCAGCACTGTTTAAGGATGAGATTAAGTCGGAGCACATGATATTAAGTGTCCCAAATCCTTGGTCGATGAGGCTCAAGTGCGTACCATTTAGACCTGATAAGCTCGCGAATTTGGTAAAAAGCCTCAAAGCAAGCGCGCACATCTGCTCCTAAATAACGGCAGTTGATACCTTGAAAATTGTGAGTACAGTGAATAGGTAGTGACTGCTGATCAATGAGATGGCGTAGATCGGTAATAGTGGCATCTAAATATTGGCCGAGCTTGAGCGGATTATTCTGTAACTCAGGCGCAATGACCTCTGTGCTAGGTATTGCCCAAAAAGAGCCATGCACATGTTGATTATTCAGTCCTAATGGTGAGATAAACCAGCGCGCATTTGCTTGCTGGGAGGTACATTCACTAACCAATAAATTGCCCTCACGCCATATCTCTAAGCGGTTAACATAATGACCATTAGCAAAAGTCTCTTGATACGCTTGACGTCCAAATACCGCAATATCCCAAGTCAACAAACTTGCTGTCTTAGCTAAATAAAAGCGGTTGTTCGCATTAGAGTTGGAATAATCGTAATAGATGCTTTCTTGGGGTAGCCATTCTAGGACAGCGTGGTCATCGAGGCGGGCGTCGATATGCTGTTCTGCGCTGACAACATCATTAAAATAGTCGTTAGAAGTGTTGCTGTTTGCCGATTGAGTGCCGTTGTTAAATTTTGATGAGTAGCTGGGTCTAGAGGAACGCAACGATTTGCGTTGCCCGTACCATTTACCGGCTCCAGGGGTGGTAATCACCGCATGGCTGTTAGATTGTAGATCAAATTCCAATGTTAAGCGGTCATCATCAGCAATACCAGCAGGAGGATACAATACATAAATATGGCAAATCCCTGCTTGGCTGTTATCAGTACTATCAGGCTCAGGATACAGAGCGCGCTGCACCATGAGTGCGCCAGTATGAGCACGATGACACAGCCGAGTTTTTGCAGCATTAGAGGCGCAGTCGAAATGAAGCTGTAGTGAGGATTGCCAAGTCAAAACTGTATTTCCTTTTAGAAAGCGTCCTTTTAGAAAGTGTCTTTTTAGAAAGTGTCCTTCTAGATTGCCACCAATTCTTGAATGTTATTTTTTGCCATGTCACATCCAGCCCCTTGAGCTATCACTTGTCCTCTAGAAAGCACGGTATAATTATCAGCAAGCTCTTCTGCAAACTCATAAAACTGCTCGACTAAAACAATTGCCATATCGCCTTTATTAGCAAGACTACGAATGACTCTACTAATGTCTTTAATAATGGACGGTTGGATACCTTCAGTCGGCTCATCAAGTACTAGTACTCGAGGCTCTGATGCAAGCGCACGAGCAATAGCAAGTTGCTGCTGCTGACCGCCAGATAGATCGCCACCGCGGCGATGCTTCATTTCGTCCAGCACTGGAAATATATCATATAAGTGTTTGGGTACTTTACTTGCTTTTCGTTGAGAGAATTTCGCCATGCCAATCAGAATGTTTTCTTCAACGGTCAAAGTAGAAAATATATCGCGTCCTTGCGGCACATAAGCGAGTCCTGCGCGTACACGCTGCTCAGGCGTCATCTGACTAATGTCCTTACCGTCCAATAAAATCTCACCTGATTTGATTGGTAGGATGCCCATCAAGCATTTAAGCAAGGTGGTTTTACCGACGCCATTACGACCCAGTACCACGCTACATTCTCCTACAGGGGCGGCGAGGGTGACATCACGTAAAATGTGACTGCCGCCGTAATATTGATTTATAGCATTAATTTCTAACATGTAAGCACCTCTATTTTTTAGGTCTATTTCTAAGCACTACTATCAATTATCGACCTAGATAGGTCTCAATAACGGCCTCATTATTCTGTACTTCACTCAACGTGCCTTCAGCCAAAATAGCGCCATTTGCCAAAACCGTTACTTTCTCACTTATTGCATCAATAAAGGTCATGTCATGTTCAACTACGATTAAGGTGTGATTCTTTTTAAGGCGTAGACATAACTCAGCAGTATGTTCCGTTTCGGCATCGGTCATGCCTGCTACTGGTTCATCAAGTAAGATAAGTTTTGGTCTTTGCATCAGTAACATTCCAATCTCTAGCCACTGTTTTTGACCATGAGACAATAATCCTGCTGGCTTGTTAATCAGCTCTTTTAGGCGTATTTGATCAAGCGTTGAGTCAAGGGTATCTTGGATTTCTGCGTCAATTTTAGTAAACCAGCTTTTTGATACCCGTTTGTCCTTTGGCGCAGCCAGCATTAAGTTATCAAGTACGGTAAATTTCTCAAATACGGTAGGTTTTTGAAACTTACGGCCAATGCCTGCTTCCGCTATTTCTTCGGTAGATAGTTTGGCTAAATTATGTACTTGACCAAAAAATGCGCTGCCTGTGGTCGGGCGCGTTTTACCAGTGATGACATCCATTAAAGTCGTCTTACCTGCGCCATTAGGACCAATGATGCAGCGTAGCTCGCCCGCCTCAATGTATAAAGACAAATCATTGAGTGCACGAAACGAGTCAAACCACACGCTAACGCCTTCTAAATATAGCGCAATCCCATGTCTCATATCTGGACCTGATTTGGGAACAGGATGCGCTAAGCCACCGCTATCTCCATAATCTTCAGCCAAACTAGTGACTGGTCGGGTAGGCGTGGTTTCTGCAATCGTTATGTTATTTGTATTGTCAAAACTTCCCATTGGCTTATGTATACTAGGATCATTTTTATTTTTAATAAGCGCATCGTTAGCTGTTTTTTGGGAAGCAGTATTATTACATATTATTGACATTATTCTTTTTCCTTCTTAAGACGATCAAGTACGCCAATGATGCCGTTAGGTAAAAATAAAGTAACCACTACAAATAATCCGCCTAGAATAAGTAACCAAAACTCCGGATAGGCGACGGTAAAATACGTTTTAATCACATTAATTGTACCAGCGCCTACAATGGCACCGATTAATGAACCTCTACCTCCAGCAGCCACCCATACTGCCATCTCGATAGAGTTGACGGGGTTCATCTCACCTGGATTAATGATGCCAACTTGCGGTACATATAGAGCACCAGCGATACCAGCTATTATTGCAGACAATACCCAAGCTGAAAGCTTGTACCAAAGCGTGCGATAGCCTAGATATTGCAAGCGATTTTCACTATCACGGATGGCACCGAGTACACGCCCATAAGGCTGGCTCATCAGATAGCGTAGTCCAAGATATGACAGTAGCAGCGCCAAAGCGGTCGTAAAGCACAGCACAGTCCTCGTTGAAGAGGCCGTGATGTCATAACCTAATAGCGTCGTAAAACCTGTGAAGCCATTGTTACCACCAAAGCCTGTTTCATTACGGAAGAATAATAAGGCGGCAGCGTAAGTCATGGCCTGAGTAATAATCGAAAAATAAACGCCTTTAATCTTTGAGCGAAATGCAAAATAGCCAAAGATAAAAGCGACCAGACCGGGAACTAGCACCACTAAAGCCATCGCCCACCAGAAATGTTGAGTGCCTGCCCAGTACCACGGCAATTCGGTCCAACTAAAAAAACGCATAAAATCTGGCAAGCCCGTACCAGCAGTTTCACGCGTCAAGTACATGCCAAAGGCATAACCTCCTAATGCAAAATAAAGACCATGACCTAAGCTTAGGATGCCGGCATAGCCCCATACTAAATCTAAAGCCAGTGCTACCATGGCGAGCGCCATTATTTTACCAATCAAAGTTATCCAATAAGCAGACAGGTGAAAACTAGAGGTTTCAGGTAATAAATGGAGCCAAGGCAATATCAGTAGCACTAAAAAACACAAACCAATCAGAATCGCATTACGTGGGGAATCAGATAATAATTGAGTCAAATGCATGAGGTTCTCCTTAATCCACAAAACGGCCTTTGAGGGCGAACAAACCTTGTGGACGTTTTTGAATAAACAAAATCACAAGAACCAGTAATACAATCTTAGCCATCACAGCACCAATGCCAATCTCAAGCACCGTACCACTGACACCAAGACCTAAAGATGCCAATACCGCGCCCCATACTTGTCCAACACCGCCAACCACGACGACTAAGAACGCATCAATAATATAAGTCTGACCTAAGTCAGGTCCGACATTGCCTACTTGCGCTAAAGCACAGCCAGCGAGACCTGCGAGACCCGAGCCAAGCCCAAAAGCCAACATATCGATACGAGCAGATGAGATGCCAACTGCACGTGCCATTTGCCGATTTTGAGTCACGGCGCGCACAAACAACCCGAAGCGAGTCTTGTTAAGTAAGTACATTAGTAGCATAAGAATGATGATGGTAAAGCCGATAATAGCGATACGGTTGAAGGGAAGCACAAGGCTCGAGGACACTTGATAGGCACCGCTCAACCAGTCGACATTGCTGACTTCGACGTTTTGCGCGCCAAATATCATTCGAACCAACTGCATGAGAATCAGACTGACACCAAAGGTTGCTAGTAAGGTTTCAAGCTCACGACCATAAAGCGGGCGAATAATGATTCGTTCGATAATCATGCCGATAATGGCACTGACTAAGAAAGCGACGGGTATAGCAGCAACCAGATACCATCCAGTCATACTAGGAAAATATGCTTGAAAGAGATTTTGCACCATATAAGTGGCGTAAGCACCAATCATAATGAGCTCACCGTGGGCCATATTGATGACACCCAGTAGCCCAAAAGTAATGGCGAGCCCTAATGCCGCGAGCAGTAAGATACTTGCCGTACTAAGTCCCGTGAACAGATGACCTATCCAAGTACTGACGGTAATGCGCTGCTCAATACTATCCTCAGCGTCTAACAGCGCAGATTTGAGTACAGGATCGATATCATCTGCCGCCAATGCTTTTTTAACATCCACTAATACTTGTGGGCTATCGCTATCAGCAAGCACTGTAAGTGCGGCAATTTGGGTAGTAACGTCGCCATCTCTAAAATCAATCCTCGCTTGTAAAGTACTCAACGCCGTTTTGACGTCGTCGTCTTCCTCATTAGTGGCAGCAGTACTTATGAGTGCTGGATCTAGCTGTTCGATATTGTCCGCTAAGATGGCGACTGCCTGTAAACGTTGCGTAGGATCGTTTGACTCAAGCTTAACCTTGGCTTGTCCAAATACTAAGGCTGAGCGTAGCGTATTGGTCAAAGTCACTTGCGCCAAGTCACTCGGCCACTCGATGGTCAGCTGCTTAGCAGGATAAGTAAATAGCTCATCTTCGCTGTTAAGTAGATAAGTTTGCCCACCATTACCTTGGTATAGCTCATCGTTTTTTATCAGCTCAACTAAAGTATCCAAACTCTCAACTGACCCCGGCCACTGATTGAGCATGGTTTGGCGCTTGGTGAAGTCAGCAGCAACGAACTGTTCGATAGCATCCCCTTTACTTATCGCAAGATCAGCTGATGTCGTTACAGACTGCTTGTTTTGAGCAAGTAAGGTCTCTTCACTTACAGCATTGGATGTCGCTGCCACAGTATTAGTAGATACTGCCTCATCGCGCTCGTGGCTGTGTACTACTGGCGTCTCGTGAGCATGAGCAGCTGATGTGATAGCAATGAGGAGGAGTAAAGATAGTAAGGCGATGACAAAAGTCTTATTAGAATAATTGGCTGGCGCGTCACTTTTATAATAGGAAGGGTAATGTGACATGATGGTTCCTTTTTTGCAGTCAACACTCCTTTAACCTCTACTAAAAACTGTTTTATCAGTAGAAGTTAAAGGGTTGCTGGTTTTGATACCATTAAGGGGCTAAGGATTACGGTTTAAGTGACCACAACCTTATTTAGGGATGTACTGACTCCATGGCTCAGCACGAATGACTGTTGGCGTTTTGCTAATTACATCGAACTGACCATCGGCACGGATTTGACCGATCATGACAGGCTTCCATAAATGATGGTTTTCCTCATCCATTTTCAATGTATACCCTGATGGCGCGTCAAAAGTCTGACCTCCCATACTAATACGCACTTTATCGACATTAGTCGTACCAGCTTTTTCGACTGCTTGTTTCCACATATTGATACCCACGTAGGTGGCTTCCATAGGATCATTGGTCACGACTTTGTTAGCATTGGGTAGCTTATGATCCAGCGCATATTTCTTATACTTTTTAGTGAAGTCGCTGTTGACAGGATTTTTAACCGACATAAAGTAGTTCCATGACGCCAAATGCCCTTGCAATAAACTGGTATCGATACCGCGAAGCTCTTCTTCTCCTACTGAGAATGCCATGACTGGGATATCAGAGGCTTTAATACCTTGGTTGGCAAGCTCACGATAAAAGGGTACGTTTGAATCCCCATTAATGGTAGAGATAACCGCCGTCTTTTTACCGGTAGAGAAGCTTTTAATATTGCCAACGATGGTCTGATAGTTGCTAAAACCGAAGGGGGTGTACTCTTCCATGATGTCTGTTTCAGCGACGCCTTTAGATTTTAAGAAAGCCCGCAGTATCTGGTTAGTAGTCCGAGGATAAACATAATCTGTTCCAAGTAAAACGAAGCGTTCTGCACTACCGCCCTCTGGACTCATCAAATATTCAACGGCAGGAATGGCTTGTTGGTTCGGTGCAGCACCAGTGTAGAAAATGTTTTCTGACTGCTCTTGACCCTCGTACTGCACCGGATAAAACATCAAACCGTTTAGTTCTTCAACGACAGGTAGCACAGACTTACGTGACACCGACGTCCAACCCCCAAATATCACATCCACTTTATCTTGGGTTAACAGCTGACGAGCTTTTTCAGCGAATAACGGCCAATCAGAAGCGGGATCTACGACGATTGGCTCTAGCTGCTTACCCAACACACCGCCATTGGCATTAATTTCATCAATGGTCATGAGTGCAGTATCTTTTAATGATGTTTCAGAGATGGCCATCGTTCCAGATAAAGAATGCAAGATACCTACTTTGATGGTGTCACCATCTGCCGCAGGGGTAGCAGTCGTCTCAGAGGTGTCCGTTTTTGTGGCGGTAGCATTGGTTTCTGCACTGGTTTCCGCAGGTTTTTGACAACCTATAAGACTTAAGCTGCCGACAACAGCTACTGCTAGCAGAGACAAACGTGATGTCAATTTTGAGTCGATACGATAGTTTGTATTGATAGGAGTAGCAGTGATAAGCGTTGGCAATAAAGACATATATTTCTCCAGAAAGATAAAGTAGCAGCCTGGTAGGCCGAGTGAACGAGCCATTCCTAACTATGATTAATACTTCAATATCTATGCCAATATAAAATACTAGACAAATGCACCAATATTGGTCTTTATCAGGAGCTAGGGCACTTTTGTGCACCATAATTGGTTTTTATGATGCTCTATGCACCATTTATGTCTGGTTAAGAAATGCTAAAGCGGTATAAAAAATGAGGACATCAGAAGCGATGTTTTTTTGAGTTCAGAAAGTGTGAACAGAAGGGAATTAAGAAGCAAACGTACTGAATGATTTTAACTCAACTAAAGACAGGTTTTGTTTTTAGCTAAAGCACGTTAGCCATTACGCTTGGTAGCTAGCTTGGGGTGAGGTCAGACATTTAGTTTTTATAATAGGGTGCTGATCTATGCTGAAGAAATCATAAATTTACCCTGCATAAGTAAAATATTTATTCGCTTATTTGTACCAGTACCAGTAAAATGCGAGACTGTTTTCTACACGAGTTTATGAGTAACCAATGATACGTTTAACTGAAATTAAATTGCCATTAAATCATGCACCTGAAGATCTAACGACGGCTATAACGACAAAACTTAAAATTTCTGCTGAGCAAATGGCGTCATTTGTGATGTTTAAACGCGGTTATGATGCTCGTAATAAAAGAAATATCCAATTAATTTATACGCTAGACATCACACTGACTGACTCGGATTTGACCAATGATTTGCTGGTTCAGTTTGAGTCAGACAACCATGTAAAAGCAACACCAGATACCAGCTACAAATATGTAGGTGTAGCGCCAGAGCATTTAACTGAACGTCCTGTTGTTATTGGTTTTGGACCTTGTGGTTTATTAGCAGCACTTACCCTTGCTCAAATGGGTTTTAAACCTATTATCATTGAACGTGGTAATGAAGTCAGACAACGCACCAAAGACACTTTTGGCTTTTGGCGTCAGCGTAAATTAAACACAGAATCTAACGTACAATTCGGTGAAGGCGGAGCAGGTACCTTCTCTGACGGTAAATTATATAGCCAAGTGAAAGATCCCAATCATTATGGTCGTAAAGTCATGACTGAATTTGTAAAAGCTGGCGCACCAGATGAGATTTTATTTGTCAGTAAACCGCACATAGGTACTTATAAGTTAGTCACCATGGTAGAAAAAATGCGTGCTGAGATCATAGCACTCGGTGGGGAAGTCCGTTTTGCGACTCGCGTAGACGACTTGCACATCACTGACTCAAAAGTAACAGGCGTGACCCTTAATACTGGCGAAACCTTAAAAACTAGCCATGTTATTCTTGCTGTTGGTCATAGCGCCCGTGACACCTTCCAAATGATTCATGATAAAGGCGTGTATATTGAAGCAAAACCTTTCTCGATTGGCTTTAGGATTGAACATAAACAGTCAACCATAGACCAAGCACGCTTTGGTGACAATGCTGGAAACGAGATACTTGGCGCTGCGGATTACAAACTGGTTCATCATTGTAAAAATGGTCGTTCTGTTTATAGCTTCTGTATGTGTCCAGGCGGGACCGTTGTTGCCGCCGCATCAGAAGAAGGCCGTGTGGTCACTAACGGCATGAGCCAATATTCAAGGAACGAGCGTAACGCCAATAGTGCTATTGTGGTAGGTATCGACCCAGAGCGAGATTACCCAAACCACCCCCTTGCTGGTATCGACTTACAAAGACAACTAGAAACCTTAGCGTTTGAATTAGGTGGCAAAGACTACAGTGCCCCAGCGCAAACCATTGGCGATTTCTTAAAAGGTAAACCAGACTCAGAATTAGGCGATGTAAAACCCTCTTACACACCGGGCATTACCTTAACCGACTTAAGCAAAGCACTGCCAGACTTTGCCGTGGATGCCATACGTGAAGCCATTCCAGCGTTTAATAAAAAAATCAAAGGGTTTTCATCTGACGACGGTCTACTAACTGGCGTAGAAACCAGAACATCGTCACCAATCAGCATTAAACGCAATAAAGAATTCCAAAGCATTAATACCAAAGGCTTATTCCCTGCAGGCGAAGGCGCTGGCTACGCAGGCGGCATATTATCAGCAGGGATTGATGGCATCAAAGTGGCCGAAGCTGTAGCGAAATCGATGTTGAACATAGAGTAAGAGCGGCTTTAGGCAAATTATAATATTAAAACGCTTATCTAGATAAAAACATGTGATCGATAAAGCCTTTCAAGCTATGAAGTATAAAGCTTGAAAGTCTTTTTTGTGTTTTGAAGGTATGCTGTATGAAAATGCATCGTAAGTTATGCAATGTTATGTTGTGATATGCTAATACATTAAAAAACCCCGCAACTGGTAGGTTGTGAGGTCTTTTGATTACTTTTGACAATGTTTGATGGTGCGCCCACCAAGACTCGAACTCGGATCGATCGCTTAGGAGGCAACTGCTCTATCCTGTTGAGCTATAGGCGCATTTTGGAATAACATTGTAGGAAAAATTGCTCATAAAAGCAATCAACAAAATATAAAGATTTTATTATTAATTGCCATTACTCAAGGCGTCAGCGACATTCACAGTGTTGGCATTTGCTGCTTTTTGTGCACGTGATGTTGGATTAAACAAGTCATTTACACTGTTTTTATAACCTTCGATATTATAATAATCGTACTTTTCTAATATATCTTGTCCGGTACTCGAAAGTAAAAAATTACGGAAGTTAATAGCAGCAGTATTCTCTGTCAAAATAACCCCTTCAAGCGCTTGCTTGTCTCTCAATGCATAGCTGAAAGAATTTAGGGTACGTGCCTCTGCATTGTCAGTTTCAATGGCACCAGTCTCAGCAGTATCTACTTTTTTATCATCAGTATTGCTGATATTTTCTTTGTCTTGGTTTATTTTATCTTGAGCCGCTTTTAGCTCTGCTTGTAACGGTGTCAGACGGTCTGCAGATAGGCTGTCGTTAGCGATGATCATGTCTATATCAGCGCCAAATTCAGAGTGTTTATTATAGTTAGGATTGGCGTTTGATAATGTTAAGAGGTCGCTGGCGGGTACATAACTTGGCACAACCTGCACATGAGGATAACGAGATTCGAAGCTAACGATGATATCGTCCAAGGGTGCTTGTAAATCCTCTTCAGCCTTTATATACAGCGTACTGTCGGTGAGGGCGTTTACCTCGTCTTGAGTGGAGGCTGACGGTTCATTTGCACTTGCCATGATCGGTAAGGGGTCTATATTTTTACGGTTACTGCTCCATAACCACGTAAAGATTGCAATAAAGATTATCAGCAGCAGTAAAATTAGCCCAGCCAGTAGCAGCTTGTAGTCTCTCATATGTTACTGCTCTTCTCTTAATGGGTTTGTGTCAAGTTTACATAAAATGCGGTGTGCGACGTATTATTTTTAAAGCTGTTGGTGTAACACTTCATCTGCTAAGTCCGCAAGCATATCTGCAAAAATATCGGTTTTTGAATCAGGTAAAAGTTTTTTCTCGCTATTATTCTTATGAATAATTGTACTATTTTGATTGGATAGCACAGGTTGATCGTTTGAGGGGGAGGTAACATCATTTTCAATGGCTTTTATTTGGTGTGCAGCCAATGGCGATTCGCCCATCGTAAGCTTGTCTTTAAGCCATTCAAAACCATGGGCTTCCCACCATGCTTCAAAGCGTGGCAGCGTACTCCCACGCACCGCGATAGGCAGATTCAATGTTCGCAGTTTTTGTGCAAGTATGGGGTCGTTAATGGCTTGATGGATGCTCAAATAAAGCGAGCGACTATCATCAGTATAGGGCTGTCTATTTTGCCACGATCTGTCGTCAATTTTCATACGTGGCAATTGCCACAATTCACCGCGATAGTATACAACATATAGACGTCGTTTAGGATGAACGAAAATGGCATCAATGGGACGCAAGGGCATAGTATTAAGTTATTCCGTTAAAAAGGGTTATGGACATAAAAATTACAGCAGTTAATCTGACAGCAGCACTGACTTCTCTATTCATAAATATGAGACTTATCAATGTGACACTATCTGTCGTAAGATATTATAATAGTGGCACATATACTAGTAAACGATAGCTATCGATGGCACACTAATCAGCAGCCTATTTTATGATTGTTATAAATAATCACTGATGATGCAATGATAGTTAATCGTTGTTGTCATTTGCATCGTGTTTATGACAGCCATGCTAGCAGAAATACATTGTAGTAACGACCGCGAAACATAGATTGGTGAGTATTCTTCGTGGTATTCCTTAGCAGCCATCAATATGCATTAGAAAGTTAACGCAAATGTTATTCCATTTCAGGCACTCATGACCGTCTACATCACACTATCACTCATATATAACTTCAATCAGACTATCTTCTATGTTTACCATTATTCAATCGCACCGCACCGAAAACCTTGTTGATCAACTGCTTGTGCAATATCAGTCTAAGGATCAGCCTGTTTTTGAGCCTTTTATTGTCATTGTGCCCTCAATGGTATTGGGCGATTGGTTGGACAAAACCATTGCCAGTCGTGCTGGGATTAGTACCTTGGTACGTACTAAGTTTTGGGGTCAGTATCAGTGGACGCTCATGCAGGATGTGTTAACCCGCCATAACGCTTCTTTGCTAGCGCAAAACCCTGAGGCGGAAACTCTTAATGTGCCTGAAGTGGCGGTGTTGTCACCAACGGTGATGCAATGGCGATTGTTTGGGTATTTGACTTATTATCAAGAGTCGATTGTGGCAGATGAAAAACATTCGGTCCATCCGTTGCTGGCATCTTTGATTGACGAACCGCAAGCAGGTGCTCAGCAAGACAATGTGCGACAAGATAAGGCGCAACAAGATGCACGTATCTGGCAGCTGGCAAGTGATTTGGCGAGGGTGTTTAACCGCTATTTGACCCATCGTGAGGATTGGCTGGCGCTATGGTCGCACAATCAACCACTGAATGTAGGTGAGTTGATAGCGGATAAAGATGCATTGTCATTGCGCTTTGATAAATATGCACGCGGCACGCCTGAGTGGTTGGTCGAGCATTATGTAGAGTTAGAGATTGCTCAACGATTTTTATGGTCGCATTTATTTGCTGATGTTCATCTACACCGTGTGGCACTTGAGCGCGCATTTTGGTCAGCCTTAAAAGGTAATAAGGCGAACGAGCGTGCTCAGTTGCCAACTATACTGCGTATTTTTACTATTCAGCAATTACCACAGACGGAGCTAGACTTCCTACAGCGCCTGTCGCAATACATGAATATCACGCTATTACATTACAATCCATCAAAGCTGTTTTGGGCCGATATCGTCGATAAATCATGGTTACAACGTCAGCAGATTATTAACCCTGAAAGTGTATTTTTACGTGATTATGGTCACAGTTTACTGTCGCGTTTGGGTAAGCAATCGCGTGATGCGTTTGCCATGCTTGCTAACTTGTCGGGTAATGAGCAATACGACGATGCGCTGGTGGAATGGCAAGATAATTTTGAAAGTGGTTTAAATGATGAGCTTAGTAAGGGTATGGATGAAAGCATTTATACTGATGATGCCATTGCTCAAGATAGGCAAAGTAGCCTAAGCTTATTAAAGCGTTTACAGAACGATGTGCTGATGCTTGATGAGCAATCGACCCAGCAAGCAACGGCTGCTACAGTCTCGCAAGCGGTAAGTAAGCAAATAGAGCCAAGCTTCAATGAAGAGAAGCCAGAGACAGCTTGGTATGAAGATGAGGCGTTAGAGAATAAGCGCTTTGAGGTAGACCGTTTTTGGGCAATATCTTCTCAAGATAATAGCCTAAGCATTCATTCTTGTCATAGTTTACAGCGTCAGCTTGAAGTGCTGCGTATTATGATTGGCCGCTGGTTGAACGAACCTATCAAACTTGGTGAAAAGAAACGCCATATATCTGACATTGTTGTGCTGCTACCCGATGTTGAACGTCATCATGCACTGATTGGCTCTATCTTCGTCAATGGTAAAGGTCAGGATGGTTTGACCTTGCCCGCTAAAGTGACGGGTGTTGTTGATGCGGACATTCGCCAGTTATGGGAAGCTATTATTGGTTTTTATAAGCTATTGGGTAGCCATAGCGCCCGTTTTGAAGCGGCTGAAGTCTTAGATTGGCTTATGTTGCCGCCCTTGTTTGAAAGCTTTGGGCTGACTCATGAGCAGATGAGCCGTGGCTGTGATTTGTTGGTAGAGGCGGGCTTTATTCGCGGTTTTGACGAGCTGCATCTTAAGCAAACGTTGGATAGTAATGATTACGACTATCGCTTTAGCTTTGCTCAAGCGTTAGACAGATTGACCGTAGGTCTGGTCATGCCAGAAGCTGAGTTGAGTGATTGCTTATATGCTCTAAATGAAGATGAATGGCCAAGCACTGCCTTACCAGAAATGACTTTACCGCTACCACAAGTCAGCTTAAATGATGCGTTGATTGTTGAAGCGCTTTGCCGCATTTATACCGGTTTGGTCGCACGACGGGATGACCATATACAAAAAATGAAAGCGGAAGACTGGCTCGATCAGATTGAGAGACAAGTGATTCATCGCTACTTTGGCGATGTGGACCAAACGCGTACCATGCGCGCCATTTACAATGCGATGAATGGCTTTAAATCAAGTTTGCGAGCCAATCGTCACTATAGGCAGTACTCCAGTGGCGATAGCGCCAACAGAGAAGTGGAGCAAAGGCTGGCAGGTGTGGAGCAGTTGCCACTAAAGTTGAGCTTTATGCTAGACAGTATCGAAGCGGAGCTTGAGAGTCAGCAGGTCAGTGCGGAGCCAACTGGTGTGATTACCTTTGGTAAGTTTGGTGCTTTAAGGAACGTGCCCTTTGAGTTGGTGGTCATGCTAAATATGGATCTTTCAGAGTTCCCTGGGCGTGACCGTGATAACCGCTATGATTTGATGAAAGCGACTAATTCACGTCGCGGCGACAGAGTCAGTGAAGATGATGATAATGGCGCATTTTTAGATGCCCTGCTGTGCGCACGTAGTGCTTGTTGGATGTTCTACAACGGTCAAAGCTTGACGGACACTCATGAGCATCTACCAGCCAACCCAGTAAGCGAATTGCTACAGTTCTTGCAAGGCGAGGTGCAATGGCAGGTGAACTCGCTTGAGACATTGCCTGAGAATATTGATCCCCCCACCGAAAGCCTCAAGCGTTACTTACCTAAATTGATTAAGCAGTGGCTAGTGACTGAGCATCCTGCACTACCTTTTCATGAGAGTCTGTTTGAGACAGAAATTGAAGGCGCTGATATTTTTGAGCAAGCGTCTCCTGATATTGATGACAATGCTAATGCCAACGTTAATATCAATGCTCAGGATTCTAGCCCTGTCGAGATGATTGATGAGCTGGATGCTTTATTAAATACAGCCATGCGCAAGACCAAACTGGCTCAGAAAAAACAGTTTCCGCCTGCGCCGCTTTGGNNTAGATGTTCTTTTGAATAAAGCCATGCGCAAAACCAAGCTTGCGCAAAAACGTCAGTTTCCGCCTGCGCCGCTTTGGCAAGCGGTGTTTGATACATTGAAAGGGCGAGTGTCTAGCGAGCCTATGCAACTGGTCGGCCTACCCACAAAAGCACAATATGAGTCCATCGCTCAGGTGCTTGGCCAAGGCTTAGGTCAGCTAGGTCAAGTAGACAGTCAAACCTTGTCTGCATTAGCTGAATTGTTGACGCTAGATACAGTTGTCGATACTAGCAATGTCAGTAGCATGACAGAGACGCTCATCCAAGTATTATCCGATAGCGTATTTAACATTGGAGAGATAGATATTGAAGGAGCATTAGCTTACCAAGTGCGCCATCCCGCCAAAGCATTTTTACGGTCCCAAAAGGTGCATGTGGTACAAGGTGAAGAAGCACTGTCGCATCAAGAGCCGCTATTTCTAAACAGTTTGACGACCTATCAAATCAAAGATCATTTGATTAAGCAATTGGTCGCCGATGAGAATAAGGCCAATGGCGGTGATACAACTGCTGAAAGTTCCACCCCAATCCTGATGTATCAAAAAATTATGCCCGCTGGTGTCGCTCGCCAAACCACGCTACCCAATCAACAACAAAAACTGCAACAGCAATGTTTGGAATTTAAAGAGCAGTTAATAGCTAATGGTTTTGGCGAAAATATTGTACCTAATGAAGATGGAGCAGAGGGTACGACAGGTTTGCAGCTACTAACGCCAACCGCCGAGCATCCTGTTCAGATAGAGCTGGCAAACTTGCTAAATAGTATTAATAACGAGTCAAAAAGCCAAGCAGATATCGAAGAGGTAGAAACGCTGCTCAAGTTATTGCCTAAAGCCATTAAAATAAAAGGCTCAGTACCCATATTAGCACCAGTATCATTACCAACAGCAGTGCCGATAGATGCGCATGATAGCCACTCTCATATTCAGGCGGGCATGCCTTATGCTCAGCAATCACCCAAGCAGTGGTTAAATATATTGCCCAATTCTGCCAGTCCTAGGCATTTACTCAAATTTTGGTTATCACATTTGTATTGGCAAGTGGCTAGACGTACCACTGCTGAGCAAGTGGCACTAAATGATGGGGTGAGTATTTGGCGCTTTAATAAGCCTAGCTCGCAAATTGGCAAATATAAAGATGTAATCGCATTTAAACTAAGCCCCATTGTCTATGAAGACGCTGTGATTGAGCTGATAAAATGGGCGATTTTTTCCAAGTTATCTGGGCAAGTGCCTATTACTTTATTGCCTGAATATGCACTCAATTACCTTGATCAGTGTTCAAAATCTGAAGATGGTGAAGGCGGCAGTTATTGGCCAAAACGAGCAGACTTTTCAGATTGGCTACGGTCTGGCTATCATACAGACACAGTATATGATACTTGCTCTCAGCATGCCATTTGGCAGTACGTATTACGTGATCAAGATGCATTTAAGGCTTTGTCAGGGGCGTTGACCACCTTGGCGCGACCATTATATGAGCCGATGTTTAATGCATTGATTGACTTAGATGGCTAATTAGGGCGTGTCTTCAATTCACTCAATAGTCATCTAAATGGGCTAAAAATGGATAAATATTGCCAAATAGCTTGTTAATATCCCGATATTATCTACGCTATTTTTCTTGTTTGACGGCAATTTATCTCCATTTTTGAAATGAAGACACGCCCTAGTCATTTAGAATAATCAATTTTTGCTCTCTTGATCTAATAAATAATAATTAAAAGTATACGCCCATATGACAGACTTGACTGATCCAACCAATATCATTGAACTTTCTACACAGCCACATTTATTCGATGAGCGCTCAGATGCGCCTCACTCAGATCCTATGAGTAAGCGTAAGGCTGATGTGATACCAGCAGTTGATGTTGACCTAACGGGCAAGCACCTGATTGAAGCGTCTGCTGGTACTGGTAAAACTTGGACGCTAACAGGCATTGTATTGCGCCTGCTAATTGAAGCACGACGTGCGCCAGAGCAAATTATTGCCACGACCTTTACGCGAGCCGCTGCCGCTGAGATGCGTCAGCGTATTCATGATCGTTTGGTGGATTTTTATCAATTATTGCAGTGGGTCAACAGTTTAAGTGCTGACATCAGTAATAAGGAGGCTTTGTATCCCAATATATTGCAGGTGATGCCTGAAAGCGATAAGGATAAACAAGAGGGCAAACAATCAAGTACGGATTTAAATACTGAGATAGGCGCTGATGAGTTAAACCAAGACCTTGCCTCTGATAAGCAAGCTGCTGCCACAAAGCGTGCGCAAGCAAAAAAAGACCGTGAAGATTGGTTGGTAGCACAGGCTAAATATGTGCGCTTGGATGGCATCATGCAAGATCCCATTAACCTGCATCTCGTCGGTTATTTGCTGGATCACGTGTACAGCTATCCAATGACGGAAGCTATCAGGCGTACCGCACTGGTTTTAACCACGTTGGATAAATTATTTGTAGGTACGCTCGATAGCTTGGCACAAAAATGGCTGAAGGAGTACAGTAGCGAGACAGGTCATCAGCAAGGTATGGCTATTATCGAAGAGAGCAGTATCGAGCAGGTGACCGATAGTATTATTCATGATGAGCTGCGTCAGTTTCAAAGTCGCTTGTATCATGAGCAGCCTAAACTGTATGCGCTTATGGATCAGCAAGGTAAGCTGACTGCCGTGAGTGATCATAAAAAATATGTGACTCGCTCGCTTAACTTTATTTCTGCGCCAATTGATGAGATTGTAGTAAATGACTTTTCGTTTGAGGGCTATGAGCGGCTTATAAATACTATCATTGAGCGCAGCGATGAGCTTGATATCTTTTTTAAACCTGACGGCGAGTATTATGACGTTCCAAAAGGACAGCTACAAAATAATAGAGACTCTTGGCCGAAAATTATTCAAGCATTAAAAGATTTTGGGCCAGCCGCTTACAAATTTATATCAGACGCAAAAACTTATACAGGAAAATTAATACAAGCTTTTCAGAAAACTGATGACGTAGGCAAACAATTCTATAAACCAAAAGATGGCGAAAGAGTTAATCTGATATTTAATGAGTTGCAGGTCGTTCGTGACTTTAAACGCTATGTCGAAGAAAGTAAAAAGCTAGACGAATACATAGTGACTGTTTTAGCCAATCTTAATCGTCATATCGTGCTTGCGGTACGTGACAGGCTACCAATTATTTTGGAAGAGCGAGGTGAGACGACCTTTAGCCTGCAAATGGTACGTTTAAACCAAGCATTAACTGGTCGGCAAGGAGAGAAACTGGCACGTTATATTCGTCACCATTATCCTGTGGCGTTGATTGATGAGTCGCAAGATATCAATGGCGCACAAGCCATTATGATTGAAAGCATTTATTTGCCAAAGAAAAAGGGCAAGGTTGCTGATAATGATAAACAGTCAGCTACTAAAAAAGCCAGCCATGAGTTCCTGCTATTGGTTGGTGACCCTAAGCAGGCTATTTATGGGTTTCGTGGTGGCGATGTGGCTAACTATAACTACATGAAAGCTCAATTTGATAAAAGCACGCTTTGGACGCTTGATATCAACCGACGCTCAAATGCGAGCGTGATTAATGCCCTAAACTGTTGGTTCGGCATGGCTGATGCAACCACTGGCGAGAACAAATTAGCTCAATTAGGCGCAGGTATTTATTACCAGCATATCAAAGCGGCAAAACCAGAAAATCAGCTGTCTTGGTTTAATGAACCAGACGCTCACAGCACTACTTTAGTGACTGAGGTGCTTTCTGCCCAGCCAGTGAGCGTATTACACTTACCATATGATAAAGACAAAGAGCTTGAGTACGATGAGCATGAAATCACGGCGCGTCATATTGCGACTTTGCTTAGTAGTGGTCAGACTTTAAAAGGCAAGCCTATTCAGCCTAGTGATATCGGTGTGCTGGCACGTACTAAGAAAGACTTAAAACGGGTTGAGGATGAGTTGGTTAAGCTTAATGTACCGACCTTGACTACCAGTGATGTCAGTATCTTTGAAACCATCATGGCAGAAGATGTGGCGGCGCTGCTGAGTGCCATGTTATATCCGTATCGTCATGACATGATTAATCGGGTGTTGACCAGTCATTTATATGGCCTAAGTATTAAAAACATCAAAGCCATGATGACGGACCATGAGTCAGGCATTACTGAGGGCAGTAGTAAAACAAGCTCTCATTCAAAAAATTCTAATTCGAAGGATGCCTCAGTTAATGAGGTTACTGATAATAAAAAAAGTTATCAAGATTTTATTACTTATCTAAAAGAAGGCGCACAGCGTTGGCAGAACTTTGGCATCTTGTCGGCATTGCATTACTTGTTAGATAAAAACCCCATACAGCCGCAAGGCATTTGGCAAGCGCTAGCGGCTCATCCAGAAGGCGATCGTCATATCATGGATTTGCGTCATGTGATGGATATCTTGGCGCAGTATGGCCTAGGTATGGGTGAGCATGAGCTACTGGCTTGGTTTAGACAAAATATAGATGCAGCGCCCAATAGCGATTGGGCTAAGCAATATCCGCTACCGACAGAGTCTGGCGTACAGCTGATGACCATTCATAAGTCCAAAGGACTTGAGTTTCCTATTGTTTATGTATTGGGTATGGGTGATGCCAGTAGAAAGTCAGGCACCAATGAGAAGTATGGCCTGTATTTATATAACGCAGATCAAGCACCTTCAGCATTAGTACAGCAGTCACTAGATAGTCAATCAACAGGAAATCAACGCCGCTTCTCACCGATACAAGGTTCTGCTACCACAGACGACTACTACACCGATATCGAAACGCGGGAAGATTTCGATGAGCTGCGACGGCTTGGTTATGTGGCTTTTACTCGCGCCAGTGAGCAGCTTTATGTCGTGCTGCGAGATCCTAACAATAAGACAGGATTTGAGTTAAAGCCAGTGTTTTATTGGTTTGAATCACCAGAAGCGAAATTTGAGCTGCCTGATAGACTCAAAGGTACCATAGGCATGCTCAGAGGGCATAAGGTCAATGAGTTCTACGACAAGAATTACGCAAGCAACGATGCTAAATCAGCAGGCGTAAATGACAATGTTCAGCTCGCTCTTACCAAGTCAAGTGCTCATAAGCCTGCCACAGAGACTATTGAGTATGCGCCTTTTGCAGAGGTTATGAAAACCAATTATTTTTATGGTTGGGCTAAGACCAGCTTTACCGCTTTGGCACGTCAGCTCGATGAATCTACACAAACAATGGCGATAGTGGATGAGCGTATTGATGATGCGATAGACATTGATATGGCAGACACTTCAGTGTCGGTTGAGCCTTTGCTTAATAGTAACGCGTTTCTTGAAAAAGTCGATGGGTTAAATCTTAAATCAGAGGATGATATCCGCTTTACCTTTGTGAAAGGTGCTAATGCGGGTACGTTCTTGCATGAGATATTTGAAAAAATTGATTTCAGCAATAAAGCGCAGTGGTCTCAGGTTATCGATAGAGCCATCAGCAGCTATCAACTGCCTCTAGTTTATAGTAGCGCTGAGCAGCAAGGCCGTCGATCACAAGCGAAGAAGCAAGAGCAAGGCGATGACGGTTCATTCAATACTAGCTCACTTGATCTTGCTTCAATAGATGCTACCAAGCATGAGGCACTAATCAATTGGATTGAAGAGGTGCTACATGCGCCGCTATTGGCCTCCAATCAACCATTAAACTCTCTTAATGCAGGTCAGCGGTTTTCTGAGTTAGAGTTCAATATGGGGTTGTCAGAGAAATTTAAAGTACAGGATATCACTAAACTCTTCCAACAATATCTCCCTAATGAGATGGACAAACACGTCACTCTTATTCCGCAAAACAAAGCGCATTTGTATCGTTATTTACGCGGCGAAATTGACTTAGTGTACGAAAATGCTGGCAAGTATTACGTTGTCGATTATAAAAGCAACTTTCTAGGAAATAGCCTAAGCGATTATAATGAAGATACACTTAAGCAAGCAATGTCCAAGGCAGGGTACTGGCTACAAGCAGCGATTTATCAAGTAGCTTTACATCGATTCCTTTCAATGAGAATACATGATTATGCAGGCAATGAAGATAAGTATTTAGGCGCTGTGGAGTATGTTTTTTTACGAGGTGTGTATGATCCCAATTCTCAAATAGCTGATGATCTATCACAATATGTTAAAGAGGCTGATAATAGCCACTCAATCCACAACGACCGCTATGGATTAGTGACGTGGGATATTCCAATTGAGTTCATTAAGGCTCTAGATGTGTTGTTTGGCATGCCCAACTAGTAGGCTAGAAGTAATGATTAAATGCTAAAAAACATGATATCGATTAACTATTTCAACATAGAGACAAGCATACTATGAGTAATAATAAAAAAGAGAGCAAGGCAGTAATTGGGCTACAACAAAGCTGGGCTAGTAACATCAGTGATTATATATTGCTACGCCGCGAGCAAACGTATTTAGCGTATAAGGCAACGGATGCAAAAGCTAATACTGATAGTAAGCAAGTCGATAAAACAGAAGAAAGTAATTTATTCACCGCTCTATTCGTTATGTTAGCGACTCATTTGGAAGAGGGGCATACTGTATTGACCATTGAATCGGTTGAGAATGAAACACCGCAACAAGGTCGTATCAGTGGCGAGTTAGTGACTCTATATGTGTGGCAGCAGCAATTGTTAGAGATGTTAGCAATGCCAATCTTTGCGCTGATAGATACCAAACTAAATACGCAATCAGAAGATGACTCTATAACTGAAAGGTCGCTATTCGTATTGCTAGACACGCTATTTGATAAGAAAGAGCAGCTGTGGATACAATTGGCGCTTAGCAACCATGAAAAAGAGGTGCTAACCAAGCGTTTTGACATGATTGCTACGCTATACCAATTATTAAAAAATACGGACTTAAGTTTTTTTATACGCCTAGTTAACGAACACGATTTGTTCGCTGAGGTTAATAGTAGCATTAATAATAACGATAAAGTAAATAGCCTAAGCAAAAAAAATCAACCTATTATTTATAAACAAGTTAACAGCAAAAACACAGAAGGTTCAGCAGTATTACTAACTTTTTGGCTACATCGTTCTTGGCAAGCAGAATTTAACTTAGCACAGCACATTAATACTATTTTAAATCAACAGATAACTCCTCTAAATATATCAATACCCAAAAATTTAAACGATCAGCAGATAGCAGCTATTAATGTGGCTAATAATAATGCATTTAGCATTATCACTGGTGGCCCAGGCACAGGTAAAACCTATACCGTTGCTCAGTTAGTCATCGCGCTGCAACAAGCGACAGAGAGTGGGGAATACGGGGCTGAAAATATTAGATTCAGTACGGACAGTGCCAGTCTGGCATTGGCAGCACCGACTGGTAAGGCTGCCCAGCGCATGCAAGAATCTTTACAAGCTGCTCTCGATACAGCAGATATTGATCTACAGTTACAAGAAGCTAAAACCATCCATCGCTTGTTAGGTATTGGTCGGACGGGCAGACCGCGCTACGATACTAACAATCCACTTGGCGAAGATATTATCATCGTTGATGAGGCGTCGATGCTCGGGGTCGAGTTGGCTAATTATCTCGTAAGTGCAGTAAAACCAGGTGCAAGGCTGATACTATTGGGCGATGCAAACCAGCTAGCAGCGGTAGATGCAGGAGCAGTGTTGGCTGACTTGTGCCGTATTCCACTGTTACAACCCATTCATGCAGAGTTAACCGAAAGCCGCAGATTTAGCGCAGAATCAGGTATTGGCAAGCTTGCCTACCAAATTAATCAGGCAGAGGTAGATACTCAAGCCATCTGGCAGCTGTTAAGGCAGGATGAAGCCTTGAGTTTTCAGTATGTAAATAAGCTGCAAGCAAATGAGCTTAAAGATAATAAGACAAGAAATAGCCTAAGTAGTAAAAAAATTATTCTAAAGGTATCGTTAAAATATATTAAGTATATAAATAAAATAAAAGAACTCCTAAAAAATCCAATAGAAAAATCCATGCCAGAATCAGTAAAAAATACGATTACATCACTAATGGAAACATTTAATGAGTTTAGAATTCTAAGTGCTGGCCATAATGGCGAGTGGGGCGATCATTATATTAATAATTATCTCACGCAGTGGCATCTTGCTGAGCTAAAGCTACCACTGGGCCAAAACACATGGTTTCATGGCCGTCCTGTCATGGTTCTACAAAACAACTATGAATTAGGATTGTTTAATGGTGATATCGGTTTCTGCTTGCAGACTAGCGATGATAGAAGCCGACTAGAAGTGTTTTTTGAAAATAAAACACAAGGGATTGCCGTTAATTTACTAAATGAAGAAGTCATCGCCACCGCATATGCAATGACCATTCATAAGTCACAAGGGTCTGAGTTTGATCATGTGGCTATTACTTTTGATAATAGTCATGCTAGATTGCTAAGCAAAGAGCTTATTTATACGGCGGTGACCCGTGCTAAGAAACAGGTAACCATATATAGTACAAAATCTGCTTTTGAAAAGGCTGTTCAAACACCTACTGAGCGCCATACAGGTTTGGCATTACAGTTTTCTAAGCATTAATAGATAAATGCTCAGAAATATAAAAAGAGGACTAGAGTTGTATACCTTTGATACTGTGCTAGAGCATATTAATGAAATTATTTATAAGCCCAACCAATTGATTATTGCTTCAACTCAAGAAGAACAACAAAATCTAGAATATGCTGCTGGTACATTTGAATTAATGAACAGACGGGCTGTCAAAACAGTTAGATTCAGAGTAGCTAAACAAACACCTACCAAAGTAGGGCAGTTCGTTACCTTTTGGGAAAAAGATTCCAAAGGTATTAATCAACCTTTTCAATATGATTCGTCACCAGACTTGTTAGTAATCACCGCATTTAAAGACAACCATACATTTGGGCAGTTTGTTTTTCCAAAAAATGTCTTGCTTAGACATAATATTCTTCAGTCTCATTTTACAAAAGGTAAGATGGGTATCAGGGTGTATCCTAGCTGGGATAATCCAACCAGTAATACTGCTAAGAAGACACAGAATTGGCAACTCGATTATTTCTTCGTGGTGACTGATACAAACATACTGCCTACAGAAAAAATACGGGCATTGTATGAGTAGCAAAATTAACAGTAAGTGCAAAATCCAAGCAATAAAAAAGCATCCAAATTGGATGCTTTTTTTGAACTCAAATGTAGAACTTAAACTTTGTCTTCTTTGATGGCATAGATGCCAGGCAGATGACGCAAATAACCATGGAAATCCATACCACAGCCATAGACATAACGATCTGCAACATTGATACCGACAAAATCAACATCAAAATCTTCAACTTTACGATCATGCTCTTTATTAAGCAACACACAACATTCAAGTGATAAAGGTTTTTCTTTGCTTAATTCTTCGACAACTGTTTTTAGCGTGATACCTTCATCAAAAATATCGTCAATCAGCAATACATGCTCACCTTCGATACTAACATCAGGTTTGAATTTCCAATCTAGCTCATTGGTGCCTGCATTATCACGATAGCGCGATGCATGAATATAATGCATGCGATGATAGAATGTCAAATGAGTCAATAGTTGACCAGCTGGAATAAGTCCACCATTCATAACAACCATAACGATTGGGTTTAAACCAGCATAATGTAGGTTGAGCTGGGCGGCAAGGCGCTCATAAGCAGCGGCTACTTCGATGCTACTGATAAGGCACTCTGAGTTGCGTAATGTTTTTTCAATTTCTTGGTTGCTGATTTGGGTCATCGGGTGCGCCTTCGGTAAAAAGTGCCGCTTATTTTAGCAAATTTTAGTGAATTTGCCCAATGCCATCTGTGTTTTGAGACAAAATTAATCAAATACTGGCATTTATTCTGGCTTTTCTACGATGAAAGGGCGGTAATAGTTTGCTAAACGATTTAAAGAGCGATCAGGTAGGTCGGGTAGCAACTTATTTAAGGCCATACTCATGCCTTTATCAATGGCGGCTTTGGCAACTGGGACAGCTTTGCGTTTAATCATGCCAAGCTTCAATGTTTCAGCATAGCGGCTGATAAAATGAGTCAATGTCTCTTCATTCATGGTTTCAAGCGCTTTTTTAAATACTTTCATATCTACTTGCTCAGGTGTGATAGCAGCAAAGCCTTTTTCGATGGTTTGCGCATCTACATCAGATAATTTGAAACCCACTCGTTTTACACCTTCGTTATCAATAAACGTCGCCCGATCTCTCAAGAAATGAAAGCTTGGCATCACTTCTTCGTTATTCTCTTTACCGAGTAAGATGTTAAGCAGCGTATCTGTTGCTTTTTCAACTGTGCCAACAATTTTGCGCATCGAGGCTTGACGTTCAGGGTTTGGAATAATATCTACCAATCCAATCAACAAATTGTCGATTAGATCACGTGCTGTTTGATGCGTCAGGGCATCACGATATGGGTAGTATTCGACCTCCTCATTTGAGGCAATCACTTGCTCAGCGTCAATGATTAATGCTTTCAATTTATCTGAAGGTACAAACCCAAAATAATGCGCCATGGTGCTTCCTTTATTTGTTGTTTTTCATGTTTAACCAGCGTTACATTTGTCGTTAAATCAGTTAGTATCTAAATGGGTTGCAGTCAAAGACTCACCATATGCTGACTAGTGACATGTGCTAACGATAGAATGCAAAGCCTTATTAATGGATGATGATACTACAGTACTTCTATAAACAGCCTTTGGACAGGTGCGCTAAGTCACTAGTCGCCGACTAATTTAACATATTTTTTATATTCTAAATTAAAAAGCTTGAACTTATAAGGCTACCTATTACTTGTCTAAGGAGAGATAAGATGAATAGTGCAATCGTGCTAGTGTTTGCTGTTGCCGCGATGCTTTGCGGTTATCTGTTTTACTCAAAATTTATCGCTACTAAAATCTTGGCATTGGATAACAGTATCCCCACGCCAGCGCACACTATGAAAGATGGGGTGGATTATATCCCCACCAATAAATACGTGCTATGGGGACATCATTTTACTTCAGTCGCAGGGGCAGCTCCGATTATTGGTCCTGCCATTGCCGTTATTTGGGGCTGGGTACCTGCTATCATTTGGGTAGTATTGGGCACGATTTTTATGGCAGGTGTCCACGATATGTCAGCTATTTGGGCTAGTATGCGCAATCGAGGTCAATCGATTGGCTCGATTGCCGGTACTGTCATGGGTACACGTGTGCGTAGCTTGATGATGATCGTTATTTTCTTATTATTACTCATGGTAAATGCGGTATTCGGCGTCGCTATTGCTAATATGATGATAAAAACCCCATCCGCTGTGCTACCTGTTTGGGGGGCTTTGATAGTCGCCTTTATTATCGGTCAGTGTATTTATCGCTATAAGATGAATCTGGTTTGGGTATCAATCATTGGGGTCACAGCTTTATATGGGCTTATCTATCTTGGTCCTATGTTCCCTGTCGTATTACCTGAGACATTCTTAGGCTTACCTGACAACGCTGTTTGGATTATTATTTTATTCGCCTATGCGGCAATCGCTTCTTTATTACCGGTTTGGATGCTCTTGCAGCCGCGCGATTATATCAATGGCTTACAGTTATTTGTCGGTCTGATTTTGTTATACGCTGCCATCTTTATTGCGACGCCGAATATTGTCGCGCCAGCGATAAACACAGCATTGCCAATCGGTACGCCATCTATGGTGCCTTTATTGTTTGTGACCATTGCTTGTGGTGCAATTTCAGGCTTTCATGGTTTGGTGGCAACGGGTACGACATCTAAGCAGATTGATAAAGAAGAGGATGTGCGATTCGTTGGTTACTTCGGTGCCATGGGTGAGGGCATGCTAGCACTTGGTGCAATACTTGCGGCAACAGCAGGCTTTGCAACCCTTGGCGACTGGCAAGCCGTTTATCAAAAATTTGGCGATGGCTCTATTGGTGCCTTTATTGATGGCGGTGCAACTATATTGAATGCAGGTGTTGGCATTGATATGGTTTTATCGCAGACGATGCTGACGGTAATGGCAGCATTGTTCGCTGGTACTACGATGGATACTGGGGTACGTCTGCAACGCTATATTTTCCAAGAGTTTGGTGAAATTTATAAACTGCCTGTTTTAAATAAAAGTGTGGTGGCAACATTGCTTGCTGTTGGTAGCTGTTTGTTATTAGCCTTTGGTGCTGGTGGCATCGATGGCGCTGGTGGTATGATTATTTGGCCGTTATTTGGCACGACAAATCAGCTCATGGCAGCCTTAACCTTGATGATTGTCACTGTTATCTTGTTACGTAAAGGCAGACCAGTATGGTATACCTTGGGGCCATTGTCATTCTTACTGGTCATGACGGTTTTTGCGTTATTGATTCAGCTAAAAACCTTTTTCAATGATGGTAATTGGCTGCTTATTATTATGGATATCATTATCTTGATAGCCACGATTTTAGTGACGTTTGAAAGTCTATCGGTACTCCGAAAAGAGTGGTCGATACACAGAGGCAAAAGTAACCTCTAAGCCATGTTAAATGCCTAGTTTGATACTTACTGAAATACGATAAAAACGCTAGCAGCAATTGCTGGCGTTTTTTGTCTCGTATAGGCATGATAGTTAATAGGCATCCGAAAAAGAAGCGCGATTATGGAAAACACAGATATAACAAAACCCATAAAAAATATCGAGCCATGGTGGCAAAGGTTTGCGGCTGGGCTAAACGAGTTTTATCATGCGCCTTATCGTCAAACGATGGCACGCGCCGCGCGTGATGAAGAAGATTTTTTCATGCTACTCATGTTTGCGGAAAGCTTGGGTATCGACAATCCGGCAAGCTTTTATACATTAGAGTTGCAGCCTTTGTTTTTAGAAAACTTCCATGAATGGCATACCAGAATGGGTATGGATAGATGCCCTTTTGACCACGTAGGTTGCTGCTAGTTTCCTTTGAATTCATTAAAATGAGATACAAGTATGGCATTACACCCTTTACCCGCATTGGTAGAGCAACTGGCACAGCAGCCGATTATATTTATCGGTGGCAAGGGCGGTGTCGGTAAAACCACTACTGCCGCCGCACTTGCCAGCTATTATGCTAATCAAGGCAAAAAGACACTGATTGTCTCGACCGATCCAGCACACAGCTTGGGCGATGTGTTAAACGTCCCACTAAAAAACCAAAAAACAGCAGTAACTTCTTGTCTAGATGCTATTGAACTAAACCCTGACGTCATCGTTGATGAGCATTTTGCCCAAGTTGAACGCACCATTACTTCTTATGCCAATCCAGACATGATGCCAAAAATTCGCGAGCATCTACGGCTATCAAAATCAGCGCCTGGCGCACAAGAAGCCGCCATGCTCGAATCTATGTGCCAGCACTTGGTTGCAGCAGCAGATGCCGGCTATGAGCATATTATTTTTGATACCGCACCGACGGGACATACACTGCGTTTATTAGTGCTGCCTGAAATGATGGGTGCGTGGACGGATGGGCTACTGGCACAGCAGCGAAGGCAAGCAAAACTTCGCTCAGTGGCAAATCATTTGGGCGGTCATGAACAAGACAATAACAAAAATGATTTAGCCAATCCGTTTGCCGAAAAAAAGAATGATCGCTGGGAGCAAGCAGTATCTGTACTAGAAAAACGCAAGCAGCTGTTTCGTCAGGCAGGATTGCTACTGCATGACCGTACACAAACCGCCATTGTATTAGTGATGACGTCTGATGTATTGCCACTGGCTGAAACAAAGCGAGCTATAGAGCAGTTAGAAGACAGTAAGCTCATGCCAGCCGCAATCGTTATTAATCAGTTGATAGCACCAACTCAGTCTGATGATTTTTGGCAGCGTCGTGCTGAGCGCCAACAACAATTAATGCAAGATATTGAGCAAAGCTTTCCCAAGTATCCGCTATACCCAATATATCTGCAACAAACGGACGTACGCGGCACTGATGCATTGAGTGCTTTATTACACCCATCTCCTTAAACAATCATATCTATCACTTTAGTCAAAATTGGCGATCATTACTCAGGTTTATATGACTGTAGCTTACTAGCCAGCGACCATGCCATATCTGCTCGTAATAGCTGCGCTTGTTCAGACTTACCACTACTGAGTGATGACCATTGCGGTTTACCACGAGCTTTCTTGAGCTCACTTGGCAATTTATGTGTCGGCCATGGTGTGACAGTGGTGCTTTCGTCATCTAAAGACTGTTCAATACTGGATTTCTCACCTTTATACAGCAATTGCGTGGCATCAGTTGCTGCATGACCACGATGACGTAGGGCGGTGAGTAAATCTATCGAGCGAGTGGCCAGTAGTGTCAACGTAGCAGGATCGATATACAAACGTTTTACCCCAGTGATTCTATCGGCAATACTACTGGTATTAGATAACAGCCCACCTGCGATACCGCCAATGGCAGCACCCAACCCCAAGGTTGTACCAAGTGCTGCAGCATCGATGCCAAGACCCAATAACGCGCCAGCTGCCGCGCCAGAAGTGGTGCGAATACCGTAACTTTTTAGCAGCTCAGGGTCGAACGGATCTTGTTGATAGGCTTTTAGCTCAAGTGGCGTTGCTGCTACGTCATTGTCATAAAACTTATATAAATTGAGCAAGTTGTTCTGCATCGCCCGTTCACTCTGTCTCACCGCTTCTTGCATTTGCTGTAATACTGGCATTGGGTCGTCATCTTCACTAATCTCGCGCACAAATGATGCGACATTTAACAAAAAGTCCGCAATGATAATGTTGGCCTCGTCATTTAGCTGTGCCCAGTCTTCAGTACGACGTGCCATCAACTGCTCAAGCATCTCAGAGTGTGTAAGCATAGTGGCTAAATTCTGCCATAAGCGCATTTCATCTGCAAACTCAAAAGCCACGGAGTCAAAGCGTGTAGAAATATGCAAATTACGACGCGCTAGCATCGTCTGCCACTCATCTATATTGGCATCTTGAGCGTCAGTGAAATTAAATACTGGCATGACAGGAATCGCTGCCCAAGATAAAATAGCTAACTCGTCTTTATATTTACCGAGTACTGGCTCACGTGCATCGACGACATAAATAGCCATATCACTTGCCAACAGCTGCCGAATTACTTTGGCCTCTTGGCTATAGTCCTCATTGCTATTTAGTGCCTCACCACCTTGGGCAATGTCTGCTGCCAAAAACTGTTGCAAACGCTCAATGCCATCACGCCGACTGGCGGTATTGTCCTCTAACCAATCCATCAATCCTGACGCATCTTCTAAACCCGGTGTGTCATACAATACCACCAACACTTCACCCGTTTGGCTGTCTGTTAATTTGGCTTGCTCTACATGACGGGTAGTTGCGGCTTCGTTTTTGACTTCACCAAAATAGACGTCACGCAATAGGGTACGCAATATAGAAGTCTTACCCGTATTGGTATGACCAACGACCGCAAGCTTTAGTGCCTCACCACTAGCGATAGTTTTCCTTGTCATACTTGTCGTTGTTGTTAATGGTTCAGCTGATAAAGGTTGATTGTCTTGAGTTACAGCTGATTTTAAAGTGCTGTTTACGGTATTAGGGGTTGCCTCATAAGCCTTATCTGCAAAGAGACCAGCAGGCTTATTGTGTTCATAATTCTCTTTTTTATTATCATTATTCATAATATCGTCTTATATTTATTAATGATCAAAACATACAGTGGCTTTTATTGTAGAACAAATTATGTGCTATTCCGGTATTAATACTAACCATATTTCTTAAGTAACTGATAATCCCATTTTGGCTAGTCAATCAAGTATTCACTAGACCAATGTTGCGGGCAGAGAGTGCGGTTTGCCACTGCTGATAACGAACATCTTGATGGTCTGCAACCTGATTGGTTAAGTCTAAAGCGCTTGCATCACTCAGCAGCTGCACGATGAGCCCATCTTTAGCGTGAGCAGCGATTTGATCAAGTTTACGCAATGTGCCACGGTCAGGTAAGGCTTTATGATGAATACCAAGTAAGACCTGCACTGGATGACTGTCTAAATACGTCTTCAAACGTGCCATATCATCACGATCATCAACGATACCGAAATTCTCTATCTCATTATTATTAATATTGGCATCCAGACCTGCAAGCCACCAGTTATTCTGCTCTGCTGGATACTCAAGCAAAGCAACCAGCTTCTTGCCAGCGCTGACATTAGCTTTTGGCGCAATAGGAACGGGCACTTCATTAAAGTCATCAGCATCTACCACCTGACATTGCCAAAAGTTTAAAATCTTTTGATAATAAGGCTGCTTGATGTCCAAACGCATCTTTTTACGACGGAACATCAATGCACAAAACGCCCAAGCAATCGCTCTTGGTACAATACCGTACATCAGCAAACTACCAACCAATAAGCCTGCCCATTGCCGCGCAACAGTCAATGGCATCGCATCAGTCACCAAGCGACTCTGTACAATAGCGTTGCTATTTGGCACATCGAATCCCACCATACTTGGTAACCAGCCAAGTACCTGTGTCAAAGTAATTAGCGCTTGATCGGATAGTAAAGTCGACTCCCAGCTAAAGCTATACTGACGCACAATCAACAGGAAAATAATCGCCAGCAGCATGCCTGTCAACGTTGCCAGCCATAACTGATGACTAAAGCGCCCCAAATACCAGCGCATCCCACTATGCTGTAATTGGCGCTCGTACAAGTCGACTGCTGCCTTGGTAACATCATCCTTGCCACGTATCAGATAACTGGGACTGACAAAATTGGCAAACCAATTCGAAGACTGCTTGCCTTGATTAATCAGGGTCATCACCAGCCAGCCTAACAGCATAATGGTATGAAAACCCAGTAAGCAAACCAAGACATAAAAGAAATTCACCACATTGGTCTGTAGCAAGGTGAATAATCCCAAAAATCCCGAGAGACACCACACCACGCTCATGACCACCATGATGCCTTTGATACGCCCGTCAATTTTGCCCAATACTCGTGCCAGCGCACCATTACTATCGATGCGTGAGGCTCGGCGGTGCAATTTTTGAATGGGTTTGCCATCCTCACCTTGCAGCTTTTCCGTGATAAGTAGCGGGTCAGTGGCAAAGACATGTTGCTGCGTCTCAAGCGTACGTACCAGCTCAGTCAATTGATCTTGGGGTGATAGCATAATGCGATAACATCCATATAAAGGCGTTTATGTAGGAGATAATTCTTGATTATTGTAGCGTATATATTAGGACACACCTTCGCCAAATGTTAAAAAATGAACATTTATTAAGCATTTTTATCATGGTAAAGACAATAAAACTCAGCCAAAATGAATAATGAACAAAATGATAATGACAAGGGTGAAAAAAGGCTGTTAAAGAGAATCCAAAAAAGGAATCATCATGAATAACAAAACATATCTAATCGTTGGTGGTACAGGCGGCATTGGTAGAGCGATGATTGAGCAATTAGTAGATGGCACTGCCAGTGACAATAAGTATGAGAATGCGAATACCGATAATGGTGGAAAACAGGGTATTCATGTCTTTGCGACTTATCATCGCAATGTACCTGATTTTGAGGCTGACAATCTGCATTGGATATCCATGAACCTCTGCGACGAACAGAGTATCCAACAAGCAGCCGAGGTTATTCAGCAGCAAACCACTCATATTGATTGGATTATCAACTGTGCAGGGTTATTACATACGGCGACGCAGCAGCCAGAAAAAGCGCTGCGTCAGGTTGATACTGAGTTTTTTTTACAAAATATGCAAGTGAACGCCTTAGCCAGCTTACTCATTGCCAAGCATTTTAGACCACTATTAGCCAAAGCTGCGCGTAGTAATGACAAGCCCGCAATCTTTGCGACGATATCCGCGCGCGTTGGCAGTATCAGTGACAATCAGCTGGGCGGATGGTATAGCTATCGTATGAGTAAAGCGGCACTCAATATGGGCATGAAAAACCTGAGTATTGAATGGAGTCGCTCGCTTAAAGACGTGTGCGTGGTTGTCATGCAACCAGGAACGGTAAATACGCAACTATCAGCCCCTTTTCAAGGCAATGTGGCCGAAGGTCAGTTGTTCTCGCCAGCCTACAGTGCGGAATGCTTATTAGAAGTGCTTAACCGTATGACGACGTTGCAATCAGGCAGTTTTGTTGACTGGGCAGGGGAATCCATACCTTGGTAGCTCTAAATGATTGAAACGTTCACAAAGCCAATTCAAGAGATAAAAATAGGGCGTGTCCTTAATATGAGAACACGCCCTATGTTATTGATAAGATAAGGTTTGTTTTTAGATAGGCAAATACTTAATTCGCCATAAACAAGTCCATAAACTCATGTACAGGTGTGTGCTCTAAGCGGGTTTGATCACTACAAAGCGCAAAAATATCCTGACAGCGACTGTCGATAAATCGCGTTGCTAAACTGGCACGAAACTTGGCTTCTAATATCGGCAAGCCCTCAGTACGGCGGCGCTTATGTCCGATAGGGTATTCGACCACAACCTTGTCGGTACTGCTACCATCTTTAAAAAATATCTGAATGGCATTGGCAATCGAGCGCTTGCTTGGGTCATGGTAATCTTTTGAATAACCCGCATCTTCTTCTACGATCATTTTTCGGCGTAGACCATCGATCAAAACATGGTGCTGTGCATGATAATCGTCTTCGTAGTTTTCTGCCATTAAATCGCCAGTGAGCAGAGGCACCGCGACCATATATTGCAAACAATGATCGCGATCCGCAGGGTTGGCCAATGTGCCTTCTTTAGAGATGATTCTAATCGCGGATTCATGAGTGGTCAGGACAATTTTTTCAATATCGTCGATTCTGTCATCAATGCGTGGATGTAAAATAACAGCAGCCTCACAAGCAGTCTGCGCATGAAACTCGGCAGGAAAGCTTAACTTAAATAAAATGTTTTCCATCACGTAACTGCCAAACTCACGCTGGAAAGTAAAATGACGCTCGTTTGCAGGTTTAAGGGCTAAGTCTTTATTGGTATGGCTAAACAATACATCATAAAACCCCCACTGCGGTGCAGAGAGTGCCCCAGGGATACCCATTTCACCGCGACGAGTAATGTCAACCAAGCGTACCGCACGACTGGTAGCGTCGCCTGCCGCCCAAGATTTACGGCTACCGGCATTGGGTGCATGACGATAGGTACGCAACGCCTGACCATCGACGATCGCCTGCGAGATGGCAGCCATGATACGCTCACGTGGCAATTTATAGAGCTTGGCGACCACAGCGGTAGAGGCCAATTTAACTAAAAACACATGATCAAGACCCACACGGTTGAATGAGTTTTCGAGTGCAATTACCCCCTGAATCTCATGTGCCATAATCATAGCCTCGAGTACCTCACGTATGGTTAATGGCTGATGATTGCGACTGACACTTTGTTGGCTAATATAATCGGCGACCGCTAGGATACCGCCTAAATTGTCCGAAGGGTGTCCCCATTCAGCAGCCAGCCACGTGTCATTATAATCGAGCCAGCGCACCATACAGCCGATATCAAAGGCGGCTTTGATAGGATCTAGTCTGTGGGCTGTACCCGGAACGCGCGCGCCATTAGGTGTAAGCTGATCGGCACAATCAGGACCCAGATGCTTAGTACATTCAGGGAAACGTAGCGCAAGCAGACCGCAGCCAAGCGTATCCATCAGACAGTGACGTGCAGTATTCCAAGCATCTGCGCTATTGGGGGAGTCGTTATCTATCGAATAATTAAGCACATAATCAGCAATCTTTTGAATCTCAATGTCATATTCTGGACGGACATTGCTTTCTACCGTTGCATCATTTTTATTTGAATGTGTTGTATCTGAATTATCATTTGACATGGTTGTCTCCTCTTCCTTGAGTATGCTACTTCCTTGACCCATTATCCCGGTCATTCTTTTAAATTAGCCATCATTTAAAAGTAGCATACTCAATATGAAACAACCAAACTGAATTATGTTAAAAATTAAAACCTTGCGGCGCGCTTAAATCATCAAATATAGCAGACCTAACACAAATAAAGCCGCCATGATAAACAGCAGAAAACTTAAGACTTTGTTCGTTGTGGAGGCAGACTCAGTACGCTCTTTTTGTACTTTGTTTTTCTTGGCAACGTATAGAACCATTTTCACATGTTCTATATTGTCTTCGAGATAATGATCGCCTTCAGGTACAAACCCCAAGGACTCATAGAAGCTAAGTAAATAGGCTTGTGCAGAGAGTATAATCGGGCGCTTTTTACCATATTTTTTACGGCAGTGCGAAATGGCATGAATCATCATCTGCCGTGCGATACCCTCACCTCTGTGCTCTGACAATACCAGCACTCTACCGATGGCAGGCATAGCAGTATGATTGGTCTTAATCGTAGGGTCGGCGACCGATAGATTGGATTTTAATTTATTAAATTCAGGCGGAATGATACGGCAGTAGCCTACCAAAGCCTCGTTTTGATGCGCGATAAGATGTAGGCAATCAAAGTCCACCTCATCCATATCTTGATAGGCGCAGTTTTGCTCAACCACAAACACTTGTGATCGGGCTTTTAAAATATGATAGAGATCAACTGAGGTCAGCTCATCAAAGGTTTTGATAGAAAATTCACAAGTCATAGTGGGCTAGCTTCTGGAAATAGGCGGTAAAAGATTGGCATTATAACGATTTAGGCACACATTAACCATTCCTAACCATTTAGAGTCTGGCTGATTTTATCCAAATTTAAGCTATCCGACATGGCATTGAATATCTCAAAATACTTGCCGTGTTTCTCATATAGCGCTTCATGCGTACCAGTTTCAACCACGCGACCATCTTCTATCACGACCAAGTCATCCGCATCGATAATTTGGGCAATATTATGCGAAACCATAATTACGGTACGATCTTTTTTGATGAGATCTAGACTTTTCTTCACTTGTTGGCTGGCGATGGCATCGAGGCTAGCGGTTGGCTCATCCAAAAACACAATGGGTGGATCTTTTAAAAACATCCGTGCCAGCGCGATACGCTGCTGCTGACCACCAGACAATGACTTTGCTGTACTCTCATAGCCTTCTGCTAAATTAATAATTTGCTCATGAATGGAGGCTTTTTTTGCTGCAATAATAATATCTTCATCTGTCGCATTCATATCGCCATAGCGGATATTTTCGCTAATCGTACCCGAAAAGATATGATTACTTTGTAGTACCAAGCCAATATTTTGACGCAATTCATGAGTATCGCAGTCGGCTAAATTATGTCCGTCTAGCCATATGGTGCCGCTATCTGGCGCATAAAACTTTACTAATAAGCTAATAATCGTACTCTTGCCAGCACCGCTTAAACCCACCAGCGCAGTAATACGATTGGGCTTGATAGTAAAGCTGACATCTTTTAGCGCTTGCGTGCCATTCGGATACGTGAAATCGACGTTTTTCAGCTCAATATGACCTTTTAAATTTTTACTACTTCTGCCCGTGATATCTTCAACTTGGCTTTCATCTTCTAATATATCAAAGAAACCTTCAGCGTAAGTCAGGGCGTTATTAATCTGATCATAGATACGATGCAATTGACGAATAGGGGCGGCGACGTTTTGGAATAGCATGACATGGAATAAAATCATACCGATGGTCATCTCGCCTTTTAAAACAAAGTAGGATGTCAGCAGAATAATAACGACCACACCAATTTGCTCAATAAAGGTTTTTATCGCATCATAAATAAAACCAATACTGCGAATGCGCAGCTGATTATCAGTCATGTCTTTTTGGATGGTTAAGTGCTTTTCCGCTTCTATCGACTCACGAACAAAGGATTTCACCACGCTGATGGAGTTGATCAAGGAGATAACCAAGCCACTTTTGGCTTCTCGATAGCCACGCATCTGCCGACGGAATCCTTGTAGACGCCGCGCTTGTTTTTGGCTGATGAAGAAATAAATGGGAATGATAATAAGACCGACCAAGCCTATCCAAAAATTGGTCGAAAACATAATGATAAGTGAGACGATCGCACTGGCAAACAGCGGTAGCATATCGATAAAGAAGTTTTGCACTAAACTGGTTAAGCTGCTGACGCCATAATCGATACGCGTTTGCAACTTGCCGCTGTCGTTTTCGCTACTGGTATAAAATGCCATGCGGTAGGTCAAAATGCGCTCAATGATTTTTTGCGATAAATCACGCGAGAGATTGATGCGAATTTTTTCACCATAAAAGCGCTGACCAAAAGAGATAAATATCGACAGTATCTCTTTGGTTAAGAGTACGGCACTGATGATACCTAGCATGCGCACGCCAGCTTCCCAGGGATCGGCAAGCGTGGCAATTTCGGTCAAGGTATCAACGGCATAGCGCAGCACAAAGGCGTTGACTTGCGCTGTAAAGGAGCCAAGCACCGTTAGTATCAGTGTGGCAATAATTAAAACTTTATATGGCGCGGCAAAAACGGCAAGCTTTTTGAGGATATCCCATAGTAGAGCCCGCCGTTCTTTTTTCTCGACAGGGGGCTTTTTATCTAAGGGCATACGGCGTGTTTGGGAAGATGTTGGCATGTATTTTTATGAATATTAGTAATTAGCTTTCATTATGTACTACTTTATTAGCGATTCCAAAAGGAATATGAACTGATGGCAATACACCAGATGATTTCAAATGTGTCATCTGATCGTCAAAAAAGATATGAGGCCTTAATATCTCAAGAACCTTTGATTTGTCTACTCCGCCCATAAAAAAAGCTTCATTTGCAAGAATACCCCATTCACGCATTGTGTTAATTGCACGTTTATGTGAAGGTGCGTTTCTTGCAGTGACGATAGAGACTCTTACCATTGGTTCATAATTAGGGTTTTCAAGCTTATAATCATTTTCAAGTTTTTGAATATGAGAAATACGGTCAATAAAATTCTTTAGTGGTCCTGGATTATGAGCTATATCAACCTTAGTAGACTCATGGAGGTGAAACTCATCAAGGTTTTTATTTTCTTTATAAACACTTTCAGATTCATCGTCGATTATCACGCCATCAAAATCGAATGCTATTCTCAATTGCGTATCTTCAATATTATCAGAAATATCTCCATGTAAAATCTGACCTGCTGGATAACCTGCCTCTATTGCTTGTTTAACGTCTCCCTCATTAGCAGATAAAAACAATTCAATATCAAAGGCTGGAATATATTCGTGTGCTGATCGACCTTGCAAAAAAACCGCACGAGTAATAGAAAGGTTATAATGTTCAATTGAGTTAATAACCCTGAGGCCGGTGTCAGGATCATTGCGTGATAATAAAATAACTTCTACTAACGGATCTTTAAGCAGCTCATTTAGCTTCAATAGTCTCCTGATAAAAGGGTAGGCGACCCCAGTATTAAGAGCATCATCTTTCTGATTCTTTAAGATCAAATAATGCGCTTGATGAAATACCAATAACTAGCTTTTCTGTAAGATCATAAGCCATTGAAATCCCCTTAATTAAAAGGCATCCGCTGGTACAAACACTTCACCAACCATAATACGACGTGCCGAACGACTCATCGAGACTTTTTTGGCTTGCCAGCGACCATCGACTTGCTCGGTTTTTCCGCCTACTAATAACGTGCCAGAGGGATGACCAAAACGTACTTCACTAAGTTGCTTTTTCGATTGACCGCCACCTGCCGCTTCATTGACCAATGTACCTTGTGTAGTTGCCGCTGCGGCAATCGCAACCGCTGCCGTGCCCATCATGGCATGATGTAGTTGCCCCATGCTCATCGCCCGTACGACAAGATCAATCTCATTCGCCTCAACGGCTTTGCCACTTGATGCGCTGTAACTTTGTGCAGCGCCAACCCATGCAATCTTGGGTATATGCTGACTGCTTTGCGCTTCACGGACGTCTTTAAACAGCCCCATCGCAACGCCGCCTTTGGCACGGATTTTTTCAAGCTTAGCCAAGGTTTCGCTATCGCTATTGATATCGCCTTGCAACTCAGTACCCGTAAAGCCTAAATCTTCTGCTCTCATAAAGATGGTTGGGATACCAGCACTAATAAAAGTTGCCTTGACGCTATCAGTATTTAGACCACAGCCAGAGACATCAAAATCATCGACCAAGTTACCAGTAGGGAACATATCGCTGGTAGCATCAACAGGATCAATAAATTCAATTTTAACTTCAGCAGCAGGGAAGGTCACACCGTCTAATTCAAAATCGCCAGTTTCTTGTACTTGCACTTTTCCTTGCTCATCAGTGTAAACAGGTACATGAGCGATAATCGTTTTACCGATATTCTGTTGCCAAATGCGTACTTCGCAAATGCCAGTATTCGCACTATTTGCGATCTTATCAGTATCGACTAAGCTCATATTAATGGCACAGGCACCAACCGCCGCAGTTAAGTTGCCACAGTTACCCGCCCAATCAATCATCGGCTTGGCAATATTTACTTGCCCAAACAAGTAGTTCACATCGTGGTCTGTTTTATTTGAATTAGAAAGAATTACCGTTTTTGAGGTGCTAGAGCTGCCATTGCCTAAGCCGTCGATTTGCTTACCATAAGGATCAGGGCTACCGATAACCCGCAATAGGAAATTATCACGCGCAGCCCCTGCAACTTGGCAACGTTCTGGTAGGTCGGAGAGTTTAAAGAAGGTGCCTTTTGAGGTGCCGCCACGCATATAGGTGGCGGGGACAGATAGTTGTGGGGCAAAAGCAAGGTTTGGTCGGGTCATTTTTTTATTCCTATTATTTTAGTACGATATATTCATCACCGTTTTGAATGACCATTGTTAATGATTCAATAGATTGCGGCGACAACATATTTATAGACTCACTGGTTTCTTCAGAGCTTTGTGCAGCTGCTTGTTGCAGCCAATAACGTGCTTTTTCTTCATTTTTTCGAACACCCCATCCGTTTAAATAGGCTGCTGCTAAAAAGTTCTGTGCCTGCAGATCGCCTTCTTTTGAGGCAATAGACAAAAGCTTAGCAGCTTTAGTCAAATCTTGCTTGGTACCCCATCCTTTTATATACATAAGGGCTAAAGTTGTCACGGCATGAATAAATCCACTTTCAGCGGACAAACTGTACCAGTAACACGCTGCTACTAAGTCTTGACCGACACCATCACCAGTATGAAATTTAAGCGCCAAGAGATACTGCGAAACTGGGTCGCCTTCATCAATGCCAGGTCTCAAATCGGACTTAGCCATTTCAAGTTGTTCCCGTCGAATTTGTATAATACTATCAACGGATTCTTGTATATCGCGGCCGGTACGTACATTAGAAACCCAACAACCAATAATAATAGCAATAACGACAATGGAAATAGAGACGTCTACCATTGATAAATCAGTGAGACTACTACAACCGCTAAGATTCAATACAGAAATCAAAACAATAAAAATTCTATTGATGTTTTTCATGCCACTTCTTATGATAAAAAATGACAATTATACTAAATAGAAAAACAAATGTTTATTTTTTTAAGAAAATTCATTTAAATAAAGTACTATAAGCAATGTATTTAATGGATAGAAGCCTAATAAGACTAAGGAGTATCAGAATCTATTGTGAGACTACTAAAAAAGCCAATGCCATATAAATATAACATTGGCTTTTGTCACGTGTACGACAGCTATCGTTGTTGTTTATTCGTTTCTATTAAACGATATCTAGCGTGCCATCGATAAACTCTTTAGCAAAACGTTGCAGCATACCGCCTGCGTTGTACATTTTGACCTCATCAGCAGTATCTAAACGACATTTCACTGAGGCTTTATCGACAGTGCCATCTGTGCGGTTAATGACCAATGTCATCTCACCACCAGCCGACACTTCGCCTTCAATATCGAATATTTCAGTACCATCGATATTAAGCGTATTACGATTGACACCTTCTTTAAACTGTAAAGGTAGCGCTCCCATACCGACTAAGTTTTGACGATGGATACGCTCAAAATCTTCTGCGACGACGACTTCTACGCCAGCTAGACGAACCCCTTTAGCAGCCCAGTCGCGGCTTGAGCCTTGACCATAGCCATCACCAGCGATGATGATAAGCGGCTGCTCACGGTTCATATAGGTCTCGATTGCTTCCCACATACGCATGACTTGACCTTCAGGCTCTACTCTAGCAAGCGAACCTTGTATTACTTCACCTTTCTCGTCACGTACCATCTCATTCAATAGCTTAGGATTGGCAAAGGTCGCACGCTGCGCGGTTAAGTGATCGCCGCGATGGGTTGCATACGAGTTGTAGTCCTCGGCAGGTAAGCCCATAGTATCAAGATACTCGCCAGCCGCCGAATCGCCCAAAATCGCATTAGACGGTGATAAATGGTCAGTGGTGATATTATCACCAAGCACCGCTAACGGACGCATGCCTTTTAGCTTATTCATCGCTGCCATTTTGCCTTCCCAATACGGTGGACGGCGGATATAGGTCGTCTGCTCACGCCAGTCATAGAGCGGGCTTAAGGCTTTACCAGTGTCCTTTTTGGCTTCATCAAACATCGGGATATAAACAGCGTTGAATTGCTCAGGCTTCACTGCTTTGGCAACGATGGCATCAACTTCGTCATCATCGAACCAAATGTCTTTTAGATACACGTCGTTGCCGTTTTGGTCTTTTCCTAACGAGTCTTTTTCAATATCGAAGCGAATATTACCAGCGATGGCATAGGCAATCACCAATGGTGGCGATGCTAAAAAAGCTTGCTTGGCGTATGGATGGATACGACCATCGAAATTGCGGTTGCCTGATAATACTGCCGTACTAAACAAGTCACGATCGATGATTTCTTTTTCGATATCAGGATCAAGTGCGCCACTCATACCATTACACGTCGTACAAGCAAAGCCAACCACGTCAAAGCCGATTTCTTGGAGTTCAGGCATCAAGCCTGCTTCTTCTAGGTACATTTTGACGGTTTTAGAGCCTGGTGCTAATGATGATTTTACCCAAGGCTTACGTAACAAGCCTTTAGCATTGGCGTTACGGGCAACGAGGCCTGCTGCTACCATATTGCGTGGGTTTGAGGTGTTGGTGCAGCTGGTGATAGCCGCGATAATAACTGCGCCATCTGGCATCATGCCGTCTTTGGGTTCTGGTAGTTTTTCATCAGCACCGTGAGCAATACCTTTGGCAACCAAATCCGTGGTTGAGACACGAGCATGCGGACGCGACGGCCCTGCCATATTACGTACAACTGCTGATAGATCAAACTCAAGCACGCGAGCATATTCAGCTTTTTCCATACCATCAGCCCATAGACCAGTCTGCTTAGCATACTGCTCAACCAATTTTATTTGAGCTTCACTACGACCAGTTAGGCGTAAATAGTCGATGGTTTGCTCATCGATATAGAACATCGCAGCCGTTGCGCCATACTCAGGGGTCATATTAGAGATAGACGCGCGGTCACCGACACTCAGCTGACGTGCACCTTCACCAAAGAACTCGATATAGGTAGAGACTACGCCAGCATCACGTAAGAACTCGGTCATAGCGAGTACTAAATCGGTGCCAGTAATGCCTCTTTGCAGTTTGCCCGTTAGCTTAACGCCCACGTAATCAGGCAGGCGCATATATGATGGATTGCCCAACATCACGCTTTCAGCTTCAAGCCCGCCAACACCGATTGAGATGACACCTAAAGCATCAACCATTGGTGTATGACTGTCAGTACCGACTAAAGTATCGGCAAAGGCTACTTGTTCACCGGCTTTGTTTTGGACGACTTGGACGACAGGCGACATTTTTTCTAGATTGATCTGATGCATGATGCCGTTACCGGGCGGTACGACGTTGACATTATCAAAGGCATACTGGCACCAGTTGATAAAGTGAAAGCGATCATCGTTACGGCGCTCTTCGATAGCACGGTTTTTCTCAAAAGCGTTTTCCTCAAAGCCGGCATGTTCAACGGCTAGTGAATGGTCAACAATTAATTGCGTTGGCACGATTGGATTCACTTTAGACGGATCGCCACCTTGCTCAGCGATGGCATCACGTAGACCTGCCAAATCGACAAACGCGGTCTGACCTAAGATGTCATGACAAACCACGCGGGCAGGGTACCAAGGAAAATCTAAATCTTGTTTGCCCTCAATATGTTGTTTTAAAGCAGCTGTTAGCTCTTCTGGTGGGCAACGACGTACCAAGTTTTCACATAGTACTTTTGAGCAAAACGGTAGCTTGTCATACGCGCCAGCTTCAATATTTTCGACAGCCTCGCGGGTGTCAAAGTAATAGAGGTCGGTATCTGGCAGGGGCTTTTTGAATTGATCATTCATTGGTTGTACTAGAGCGTTGTCCATGATTCACCTTTGGCAGTTGGCTGGTTTAAATTTAAAAAATAGTCATTCTTTTAGCAAAGTCATTAGTGGAATTAGAAGTTAGAAGAAGGCTTTGCTAAAAAAATATGGCTAAAAAGAAAGTGAGGTTATTAAGAAAAAGTTTAACTGCTAAATTGTGAATATATCTAGCAGTTAAACTGGTTATCTCGCATAAGCACTTATCCGAGATAGTAAATATATATGGATTAACGCGCGCTCATCTCTGGTACTGGACGCAGCTCTTCACCGGTATATTCCGCACTTGGGCGAATGATACGGTTATTAGCACGTTGCTCAAATACGTGTGCTGCCCAACCTGTTAGACGCGAGCAAACAAAGATTGGCGTGAACAACTTAGTTGGAATGCCCATAAAGTGATAGGCTGAGGCATGGAAAAAGTCAGCATTACAGAACAGCTTTTTCTCGCGCCACATGACTTCTTCACAGCGTACTGATACTGGATATAGCACTTCATCACCAACGTCAGCAGCTAGCTTCTCAGCCCAGCCTTTAATAACGACGTTACGTGGATCTGATTCGCTATAGATGGCATGACCAAAGCCCATAATTTTGTCTTTACGCGCTAGCATACCCATCATTTCTTCTTCGGCTTCATCAGGTGAGCTAAAGCCTTCAATCATATCCATCGCCGCCTCATTAGCGCCACCATGCAGAGGACCGCGTAGTGAACCAATCGCGCCAGTGATACAAGAATGGATATCAGATAGCGTAGAAGCACACACACGAGCGGTAAAGGTCGAGGCGTTGAACTCATGCTCTGCGTACAAGATAAGAGACACGTTCATCACTTTTTCGTGTAGCTCGTTTGGTTTCTCACCCTTTAGCAAATGCAAGAAATGACCGCCAATGGTGGCATCATCAGTTTCGGTTTCGATACGCACGTTGTCATGGGTAAAACGATACCAGTAGTTGATGATAGAAGGGAATGCCGCAAGCATGCGATCTGCTTGGTCGTTTTCTTCATCAAAACTCATTTCGGTTTCTAAGTTACCCAGCATAGAGCAACCTGTACGTAATACATCCATTGGATGCGATTCGGCAGGGATACGCTCAAGCACGTCTTTTAATGACTGTGGTAGACCACGTAAGCTTTTGAGCTTGGCTTGATAAGCATTAAGCTCAGTTTGGTTTGGCAAGTTGCCATAAAGCAGCAAGTAGGCCACTTCTTCAAAGATGCATTTGTCTGCCAGTTCTGATACATCATAACCGCGATAGGTCAGACCTGATCCTGACTTGCCGACGGTAGATAGCGCGGTCTTGCCAGCGACTTGTCCGCGCAGACCTGCGCCTGACAATACTTTTGTTGATGGGTTTTGTGCTGCCATGATGAAATTCCTTTTGTGGGTAGCTTTTTGGGTGAAAACCGGTGTTTCTAAGTTTCTAAGTTTCTAATAATAAATTTGTCAGTTGATGACTGACTATAGCGCCAGTCAAGTATTACGCAGGCTGTTCAGGCTGTGGACCATCTAAATCGACATTACAACGCTTGAATTCGGCTTCAATAGGAACGTTCAAGACTTCCATTGCGCTGCCTTCGCCTTCTGCATTATTGATTTTCATGTACTTGACACCCAGTGGTGATTCCATGAATGTCTGAATCTCAGTCATCTCCTCTGGAGTAGGGTCAGCCATTGGTGTTGCAATCTCTTCACCATTCATGACGCGCAGTTGCTCATTACCAAACGTAATCAGCTTTTTCCCTACCTCTGACGTATAAAAGTCATCCAACTCTTGTAACTCTGCATCGGTAAACTGACTCTTATAGAAGCTATCGACTTCGGCTTTACCCAAGTCTTTGTCGCGTGATTCGAGACAGCTGACTTGCTCTGCACTGAGCGCACCACTATTGATAACTGGTGCGAACAATAGACTGTCGACGGTATCTAGCGTAATCGTCGTCATGACCAAGTCATCTTGAGTGGCAGGTGCAGGAGCCTGTTTGGTAGTATCAACTTCAGCAGTGCTTGCACCACTGGTCGTATCATCAGCGGTTTCTGGTGTTTTATCACAGCCCGTCATGAATAATAGCGCCGCAAGCGTGCTGCTCAGTAGTGACGTTTTAAGAGCAGTATTAGCAGTAAAAAATGGCATAAATAACCTAAAAGTAAATGAAGACGGATTTCGAAAAAATAACACACTCAAAGGTGAGCTATCTTTTCAGTATTGCCAATGAAGAATGCCTAACTACTTATTAGCAAATAGCTTGTCTAGCGTCTGCTCAAACTCATGATAATTTAAGAAATCATACAGCTCCATGCGGGTTTGCATGGTATCAACAACTTTTTCTTGGGTGCCATCAGTCAATAGATGCTGATAAACGTTTAATGCCGCTTTGTTCATCGCACGGAATGCTGATAGCGGGTACAACACCATCTCTACACCCACGCTATACAGTTGATCAGTGGTGTAAAGGTCGGTCTGACCAAACTCTGTCATGTTGGCGAGTACTGGGATATCCAATACGTCAGTGAACTTACGATACATTTCGATATCGGTTAACGCCTCGGCAAAAATCATGTCTGCGCCTGCTTCTTGGAAGGCAACGGCGCGCTCGACAGCAGCGTCTAAGCCTTCTACCGATAGCGCATCTGTACGTGCCATGACCACAAAATCAGGATCCGTTTTGGCATCCAATGCCGCTTTTAAGCGATCAACCATTTCTGAAATACTGACGATTTCTTTATTTGGGCGATGACCACAGCGCTTTTGCGCCACTTGGTCTTCGATATGTACCGCTGCCACGCCCGCTTTTTCCATTTTTCTGATGGTCTGGGCGATGTTAAACGCACCACCAAAACCAGTGTCGATATCGACTAATAACGGCGTATCAACTGCGTCAGTGATACGGCGTGCATCTTCTAGCACATTATCAAGGCTAGTCATACCCAAATCAGGAAGACCAAATGAGGCATTTGCCACACCAGCACCAGAGAGATATAACGCTTGGTGACCGACTTGGGTTGCCATCATTGCAGTATAGGCATTGATAGCACCTGCAATTTGTAGTGGCTGGTTGTTATCATTTTTTTGAGTGAGGGCACTGCGAAAGCGTGCGCCAGCAGATGATAGAGTCATGTGAGTGTCCTTGCATAGAGAGATAGTATTATCGTTATTGTGTTCGATTATACCCAATAATCAGTGAGTAAAAAGCATTGTTTGAGTGCGATAAATTAGATAATTTAAACAACTATTTTATTAAAATTAACATTATTCAATATATAAATAGCATTATCTATAAAGTAATGGTTTGCTCAAACTATTATTCATATTGCTGAATTTGCAAAGACACGTATAGCCCATTATTTACATTTATTTACAATAGCGGTTGCGCTTATTTTTATCGATTCATAGTTTTAGCTTACCAAAAAGCCCTAATAGCTAAGCTAAAAGGGCTTTTATGATATAAATAGATATTTTTAAAACCGATACCTAGCCAAATAGTCCAGCAAGATTGGCTAAAAATAACAGCGCAAAACCCGTTAAGAAGATGAGTCCCGCGATAGAGAGTGCATTCATGCCAAAAGACAGTTTTTTATGGTTTTTAACCAGTGAGTAATTTAACCAGCCAAAGATAGGCGCTGAGACAAACGCCGATATCATGGCAAACTTAAGCATAGTACCTAATTGTCCAGTAAAGAAAGTGATAATCATCAACCCACCACCGATAGCATAGGTCGTCCAAAAAGCGATTTGCTTTTTGTTGATTTCGCTTTCTCCTTTTATTAGGCGCCAGCACTCAGCGTTGGCACGGCCATAACCGTCTGCACAGGTAATCGTCGTGCCAAACATACACATAAAGGCGACGAAAGCGACCAATAGACGTGACCATTCACCGATAGTTGCGGTATACATGTTGATCAACTGATTGATATAAGCGCCACCGACCAGCTCAATTTCTTGTCCTGAGCCATACTGTACAAACACGCCTAATGACAAAAAAAATAAGGCTAAAATTGCTGAGACAGCATAACCGACGTTAAAATCAAGCAAACCTTGGCGATGGGTGGTGTGATCGGCTTTGACTTTGGCAGATGTCCACATCGAGGTAATGGCGGCAAACTCAAGCGGTGCTGGCATCCAGCCCATGAGTGCCACAATAAAACCTAAAGTTGCTAAATTCCAAGGAGAGGCGGCGACAAAGTCAGCAGCCATGACTGTCGGCTTGCCAGCAGCAATGATGACAGCAGCGACGGTCGCAGTCGTCAAGGCAATCATAATCCATTTGGTCACACCATCAAGCAGTTTATAGTGACCCGCAATTAAAAAGAACCAAGAAACCGCCACGATGATTAGAGACAGTGCCATCGTCGATAGCCCAAGAGAAGCGGGTAGCATAAAACCTAAGATAACCGCTGCTATTAATGAGACTGCGCCCGTACTAATGACGGCTGATAGGATAGAGAGTATAAAATATACCCACAGATATACTTTTGAGCGTTTGGCATAGCCTGCAATTAAACTCTCGCCAGTGTCATAGACGTAGTCGGTTGCAAAACGAAAAAATGGATACTTAAAAACGTTGGCTAAAATAATCATAATGGCCAGTTGCCAGCCATATATAGCGCCAGCCTGCGTCGATGAAATCAAATGTGAGCCACCGATAGCAGCGGTTGCCATCAAAATACCGGGACCAAAGATGCGCCAGCTAAAGCCTTCTTGCGGCGAGGTCGCAGTATCGTCAGTGGCATTTGGGTTGGTGCGTGGGTTATTGAGTGGTTGTGTGGTCATGAATACCTCTAAATGGTTAAAACGGCAAATTATCACTTACCTGTGTCAGCTTGCCAATGATCATGAGAGAAGCGCTTTATAAACTGCTTAAATATAAAACGATTCATCTTGTATCAACTTTAGCACACCGAAGCCAGTCAGGAGAATGATTATTCTAGTTGTTATTACTATTTGTTTGCATTGCCATTCTTTTTATTTAGCATAATCAGTTGCTAATATCAAGCATTAAGGCTGATTATTTTTTAGCGGTTCTTTATAACACAATATCCATTCAATATCTGATAATTTAAGGCTGTGACACAAATTTTTGCTGCCGATAAGTGATGCCGCGCTGCTCATATACCTGATAGGTGGCGCGCAGTAAATCAGAAATGCTGGGATGAACGAAATCTTTGAGCGTATGCAGATAAATAGGGGAGGTGACGTTTTCGTGTACTAAACGTTGATAACTGATTTGGTCGGTACGCACGGTCTTTAGGCTAGCAGGCACAAGCGTAATACCTTCGCCAGCCGCCACCAAGCCTAGCGCTACTTGCAAGTCACTCACCGTCGTAGTCATAAAAGGCGAAATACCGTATTGTGCGAATAAGTGTAGTAAAGGCTCCGTAATAGGCGCGCTATGTGCGGATTGCTCAGCGCTTGTGCGTCTGGATTTTGTATTATTATCCAGCTTTGCGCTGGTTGACCTTACGCTCGTCGCTATCGGTAAATGGGTTTGATGGTAGAGAATCAGTCGATTGTTTGCTAAGTCTATCAATCGCTGCTCCTTTATATGCGCCAAAGGATGGGCTTTTGGTAAGGCGACGACATAACGCTCATGACGCATTAGTATTTGCTGAATCCATGGATCTTGATGGGGGAAACGCCCAAATCCGATGTCTATCTCACCAGATTTGAGCGCCTCTATTTGTTGATATGAGCTGATGTCTTTGAGATTGACGTCGATATCGGGGCTGGATTGCTTCAGCATGGCAATGATTTCAGGAAGCAATCCATAAAGCACGGATGGGACAAAGCCAATATTCAGCATACTGCTGGGCGTAGATAGTCGCTGCGTCATGCTGGTGACGGTATCAATCTCTGTCAATATGGCGCTGATTTTGTCGTAAAAGAATGTACCAGCTTCGGTCAGATGTAGCGGTCTATGGTAGCGATCGACCAATTCTACACCCATATCTGTTTCAAGCTGTTTAAGCAGGCGACTCAAGCTTGGTTGTGACAATCCAGTTTTAGTCGCTGCGGCACTAAAGCTCCGTGAATCTGCGATAGCAATAAAAGCGTTGAGCTGTTTTAAATCCATATCTTTATGCTCACTTGTTTATGATGTCACCGTTGCTTGTGGCTTATTTTTTTGGCTATTTTGATTATTTTATCCGAATAAGAACAGCAAGCGACAAATTATGCTTGAAGCGAACGAGGCGAGCTACTATATTGTTTGTTAACGTTAGTGTTACACTTTAGCAAACAATAAAAACTTTATTCTTAATTCTAGCCGTCATCTACTTTTTCGCGGTAAAAACTGGTTTGGTATTACTTCATGAGCGACAAAAAAAATAGCCCTAATGCGCAGTTAGAGGCAAATTTAGCCAAAATTGCTAATACTAAGCCACGTAAGCGTATGCGTAAAGATAATATCTACGAGCGTTTCATCACGCGTGTCGAAAATGTCGATAGTAATGAGGATAACGCTACTTTCAAAGAAAATGCATTAAAGCCACTAAAGAATACCGATCACCTTTCATCGTATGAGCCATTAAGCGCCACAGAGCTAGAATTATTTGCTAATTTAGAGCAAGAAAGCGTGAGCACAGGTATTAATGTAGATTTTTCTGATGACGATAAAGACGAGGGTTTTTCGACAAATCATGCACCGATAGCTAATACTGACAACTCTTTAGACTCTGATGCAAATAACGATAAATCTTCTTTATATAGCCAATCCCACTTAAAATTGTTATAAACTAATTATCAAACCTAATTGCTATCATAAAGACCATGACTTACTCATTAGATTTTCGTAAACAAGTACTAAAAAGCTTAGACGAGGGTATGACCTTTGCCGAGGCAGCTGAGTTTTACAATCTGAGCCCAACCACCATACAAAACTGGAAGCGGCGTGTTCATAGCAAAACAACCAGGCAAACCAAACCTTATAAAATACCAGATGATGTGCTACTTAATGATGTCAAAGAACATCCCGACGATTACCAGTATGAGCGAGCACGTCGTCTAAACTGTAGTAAAACAGGCATTCATCATGCCCTAAAGCGCCTAGGCATCAGTCAAAAAAAAGACCTTAAAGCATCCAAAAGCGTGTCCGATCAAAAGAGCGATATATCACAGTAAGCTTAATAGCTTTAAACAACAAGGCTATCCCATCGTTTATATGGATGAAAGTGGCTTTGAGGCTGAAACTATTCGTCCTTATGGCTATGCACCGATTGGTAAGCCTTGTATCGATAGCTACAACTGGCAAGGTAAAAAGCGAACCAACGTTATCGGTGCTCTATATGAAAAGATGCTGTTTGCACTAGATTACTTTGAGACAAACATCAACAGCATCGTTTTCTATCACTGGTGCAAACACAAGCTAATCCCAAGTCTTAAAACCAAATGCGTGATTGTCATGGATAATGCCAGATTTCATAAGAGCAAACGCATTCAAAAGCTACTGAACAGGCACGGTCATCGTATTCTATGGCTGCCGCCGTACAGCCCTGATTTGAACCCTATTGAGAAGAAATGGGCTCAGGTGAAGTTTCTACGCCAAGGCTGGATGGAAAACGACTTATCCAAATTGTTTTATGATGTTTGTCCTAAACATAACAATTTTATTTTGAACTGACTATATATCGCTGACAGCGCAAATGCTGATGATTTAAAACGTCAAGATTCAGAAAAATTAGCAGCGGAAAAAGTTAGAAACGAACAACTATCTAATAATAACGACGCTGTAAATGACAGTGCCATTGCTAAACAATTAGCAAAATCAAAGGAAAAGCAAGTAAGTAGCAAAAAACCGCTTATTATTGGCATGATATTTGGCTCATTATTGATTGCTATTATTGTAGCGACACTAATTTTCACCGGCGTTCTATCGACCTCAACGAAAACGATTGCACCTGATAGTGCAGAGACGAAAACAACAACGACAGATGCAGCACCAGCTGTTAGCACTGGCAAAGCAGTAGTAACCGATGACAACCAACCTTCTGCGGATACAGGCGCGATAGACAAATCGACAGTGATATCGCAACCAGATGAATCCCCCACTGAGAATCCAGACACTAATCCTAATGGGGTAGAGACTACTGAAGCCCCATCGACCATGCCAGCAGCTGATGCAGCCATCACTTATGATGACTTTAGAGAAGAATCTCAAAGTACCTTGTATCGTGAGACCAATGATTAGGGTCTGTTGCACATTCATAATTTCAACTAGTCATTCAATCTAAGGCATGTTATCAATTCAAATGGACTGAATTTTGCCAAGCAGCGTTAAATATCTGCTTAATACCTCGAGATAACCTGTGCTATTTTGCTTATTAGACTACAATTCATCTCATTTTTATTACCATTTTTCAAATTGCTCATCAGCAACTAGCCATACAATAATAGTACTTTCAAGCCGCTTATCAGTCAATTCTATCGCTCATACCAAAAATCATTGCAACATACCCGAGAGCCCGTATCCTGAGATCAAGGATACGGTGATAGGCCGTTCATAACATGGATTGACTCGGTATTGAATTATGACTATCTCAGACAATAAAAGTGATATCAATAAAAGTGTTGGCTTATCCAGTAATTCTAATAAAGAGCCACTATTAGCAACCGACACAGCAAAGCTAGCAAAAGGCAGTTTGCTGAGTCATGTAAAATGGTTTGCCATAGTGGGTGTCTTGTTATTAACGACTATATTTGTGTCTGCTCGTTTTTTTTCAACAATTCCTCAAACATCCATGGTAAGTGTTCATCTACCTGTTACGGTAGCTACTCATCAAATCAACGAGACGGTAGCAGATAGCTCACCGCTAGTAGAAGTTAAAAACAATCATATTAAGGCTAATGTTGAAGCTAAGTATGCTCAAGCCGAGACTGCTATTAGTTATGGTGATTTTAGACAGGAAGCACAGAATATCTTATATCGTGAGCCAGAAGCGTCTGTCTCACATATAAACCTAAGTACAGCTAGCATTGAGCCTGCCATTAGTCATGAAGATTTTAGAATAGAAGCAAAAAACATCTTATACCGTGAGGAAAAATAATCAAGTTTATATGCTAATACAATAGAATTGAAACGCAGATGACGACTTATTTAAAACCATCTATTTGACATATGCATATCTCCAGATAGCTTTATAAGCAGGCAGAGAAGCTCCTACTCATTGGAGGGATTTGGTTAACTTAGCCTCGTTATATCCTGATATTGAAATAATATAAACGCGAGTAATGAGAATGCTAATATTCACACCTTCATTAGGAGAAAAATCTGCAAGAGTGATTGGCTAACCACTCTTTAAAAAGCAAAGTGCGTATTCAATAAATGGTTGATAAGTTTGTTATGCATGTTGCATTTTCGATATTTAATTTACAAAGGCGGCGGTATTTTTAACGGCTTTACAAATTATTAATACTGAGTGCTCAGATGCATTTCAATCAAATAGCTGTAATAGAAACATTGTTATAGATTTAATTCTATAGTCAATCCTATATAAATCAGATAC